>JAQXDF010000015.1 GCA_029251475.1 Rickettsiaceae bacterium | reverse complement strand
AAGAACAAAATCGAATTGTTCAATCGAAAATTAAGTGCAAAATTGTGAATTTAATAATTGCTGCCTAGAATTTTGCTATAAGAAATCTCAGCTCTTGGATACGCCATGCAACAACGCCGGATGTTTTGAAAATGACAATGGCACAGCGCCTGAGCCTTATCTTGATGATGGAACATATACATCTCCTTGGCGTAATAATTTATCAGATCTAATGCCAAATTTTCGCAGAGATTGTCATTCTGCTAGTTCTTCAGAAGTTTCTTACATTCAAGGTGATTATCAGAATGAAAAGTATTTTTGGTTTTCTGCTGATGATGCAGCGGGCCTTTTATACAGATTTGATGATAATGTTGATCCTACTAATGCTAGTTCACTTGGGAGTAATTATAATTTTGCTAAACTTGAGGATGACCAGTCATTCTATGAGGATAGTCAGTATAATATTATAATGAATATTACATACGACGCTTCAGAAAAAAGTTATTTACAATATCACTTCCATGATACTGGAGACACAGGAGGTTATAGTAACAATACAGGAGGATACGTCTTTAATATCAAGCAAACAAAATGCAGGCGTAAAAATGGCTCTGCTAGGAATGATGTTGAAGTTGGGCGTGGTGCTGTAAATTACGTTATTATGGATGAAGATCCAAATACTCTTACAATGACAGATGATTCTATAAATACTATGAATGTTGATGTTAATGGAATTGGTGAGCTTGAGGCATATGGAGATGGACATATATGGCTAAAAATAAAAAATGCGGAAGATGATTATAGGGATAGTGACGGATCCTATAACATTGAATTCTCTACTGTTAGGGTAAAAAAAGATTTCTCTCATGCTATTTTAAACCCTCTATTTGAAGGGCTTAAAGCCAAAATGAAGTCTGTACAAAATGAAGTCTGTATCTGTTACTATGTTTAAAAACATGACCTGCTATAAAAATACAAATGACGCTGATAATTGTGTTAATTTCTTTCAGTATATTCGAGCTATGCTTATACTGTATATATCATTGTATGGCCTAATGTTTTTGATGGGTTCGGTCCAAATAAGTCAGTATGACATAGTTATTAGGGTTATTAAGGTAGGGATTGTTTCAGGTTTGATGAACGATAAAACGTATGAATTCTTTAATATGTATATACTTGATGTTGTAACTAGTTTTTCAGATGAGATCATGGCAAATATGTCTGGATATAGTATTTACACGGGGGTAGATAAAATATCCAATCCATTTATGTTCTTAAATGAGCTAATGACTAAAATATTTTTAAGTACGACTTTTTATGCTCAGATACTAGCATTATTATCAATGGGTTTGAGTGGACCATTCTATTTTCTTATAGTTTTTATATCTATTGCAATTGTAGTTATGGTGTCTTTTAGGGCAATAGCTGTTTATTTAATGGCTTTTATGGGGATTACAGTTTTGATTAGCCTTGCACCATTATTTTTAACTTTTATATTATTTGAGCGTACTAAACATTTATTTGATTCTTGGGTTAAATTTATGGTTAGTTATATGCTTGAGCCTATTATTTTGCTAGCGGGTATTATTATTTTAACACAATTATTCACTATATATTTGGATTACTTAATCGGCTATAGCGTGTGCTGGAAGTGCGCTCTACCTTTTAGTTTGCCGTTCCCTCAGATAGAAAACGTGACTCCTTTATTTTTGAATGTACCATTATTTTGCCTTAATTGGTTTGCTCCATGGGGTATTGATTATAGAAGCAGTGTTATAGGCATTAATATGCAGCACATAACTGTACTGCTTATCCTTGCTTATTGCATGTGGTCTTATGTTGAGTTTTCAAATATGATTGTTGGTAAGATTGCAGGAGGTGCTGCTATGGCATCTGGTACGGATGCAAGCGGAGGTATGTCATCGGTAATGGGAGGGAGTGCCATGAAAGCAATGGGAGTTCAACCGGGATCATTTGATTCAGTTATGAATGATATGAAAGGCAGGGCTAATCAATCAGTGAGCAGGGCCGGCTCTGTTGCATCTAATAGAGTAGGATCAGCCGTTAAAGGAGAGAAGTCGTCTGCATATAGTAAAGTCGCATCAGTAGCTTCTGGCAGCGCAAATGTAGCTGCCAAGGGGGGCGGTTTATTCGCTAGAGGTGCGACATCGTTTGCTAAAGGAATCGGCTCTAGTTTTGCTAATAAAGCTGGCACCCCTGATACAGAAGGGAGTAAGGGTAAATCTAGAACTAAAAAAGAAGGTAATGCAGGCGGGAAGCATGAATCTGGGCAACAAAAGGGAAAAAAGGCCCCTAGAAATCCATCAAGTAAGAAGGGAAAATAAAGTATGATATTTCTGCGGTCATTAATAATATTGTTGCTATGTTTTTTTCATGCTTCAGTTATAGCTGCTGAAGAAGATGAAGATGATTGGAGAAACACTAGTATAGACTCGCTAAATAAGGATTTCGCAAATTGTATCAGTTTGCCGGAGGTGATTGATACAAATACTACTACGACAGTGCTTGATTTAAGCAAAGATGAACAATGGATTGCTACTGGCGTTCATGTTACAAAAGATAAGTTGCTAGAAGCCAAGTGGAATCTTTCAAATATCACTCCGCGCCCTAAAAAATACAGAGTATTATATCGTATTGACCCTAGATTTAAAGACCCACAAGTTTTTATTAAGAAATATAATCCTGATGATTCTACTTATCACTCATGGTTTCATGATTATAATTCTGGAGATCTTTTGAGGTATCAAGTCAATGAGCAATTGGATTTTTTAAATCGTATTAAACTTTTTAGTGAATATTTTGCAGATAAAGAAGCAACAACAATTCCAATTTCCAAGGGTGATATAGTTAATATTACAATAGATACGCAAGGAAAGTATTGGAGCAATAGCTCTGATATGACTGGTGAGCTAGGATTGACAGTTAGTGGCAATCCGCTATCTATAATATATACGCAAAGCCCTATTGATAACAATATAATATATAGTAATACACAAAGGTGGTGTGAAGCATTCAGCGATGCTCCCTCTAATTATTGTAGTCAAGAAGGATCAGTTTATAAGTATAATGATTCATATGCTGATTGGAGAACTTTTGAAGGAATGATGGATAGTAGTAGAATTCCAAATAATATTTCTTCTTGTGCGCAATATGCAAATGGATTGGATAATGCTCTTTGCTATTATGATAAAAGTCGTGGTTTGGCAATTAAAATAGACGGCACTACTATCAAATCAACTGAGGAGCAATTTATAAATTCTTCTCCCGATGGAAAGTCGTTTTTTTACTATACAAGTAACATTAACGGTAATTTGAGTTTTACTACTGATTGGGATATCGCCAACATGTATAGTAATAATTACAACGAATCGTTGCTTTTAAAGAATTGGGGAGGCTTTGGTTCAGATTATGCGGATTTTAGCGCAGCAATGAATGTTCAAAAAGATAAATTCAACATGAACCATTTGTATTTTGGTCGTTATTTTCTAGAAGTAGAAGTAGGAAATACCTTTAATCCAGTGTCATCAGGGGATTTAGATGCCATACAGGTTGAGTATATGGTTTTAAAATCTGGAGAGTCTTGTTCGGCTCAGACTGAGTCTGGAACATCAATAGATAAATCGTATAGATCTAATGCTCCTGAATCGGGTTATTTGTGTCTCAGAGTATTGAATCCTTCCCCTGACATAGGAGGTACTATCAAAGTAACAACTGAAAATTATACAGGTTCTACATGGTTTTCAGATGTTATATATGGCGATCTAGTTCAACCATTGCGCAGTAAATTCAATGACTTGACCTATATTATGTATATAGGTTTGGTAAATAATACAACGTTGAGGAATATTGCATATACAATGCTATCATTATACATAAGCATATATGGTTTAATGTTTTTGGTAGGGTCGGTGCAAATAACAGTAACAGACATAGTTACTAGGGTAATAAAAATCGCTATAATTTTTGCGTTATTCAGTCAAACGAGCTGGGATTTCTTTAATCTATATTTGTTTAATGTTTTTGTAGAAGGAACTGATTCGCTAATGACCTTTGTTATTGGTAATACGAGTAGAGCGGGTAATGTTTTTGGTTTTATTGATACTGTATTTAATAAGTACACTAACTCGGATATATGGTTTTTATTATTGATACAGTTTTTACAATTTTATAATGGCCTCACTTTCTTTGCCATAATGACTATATATTCATTGATTCTATATTTTAAATCTTTATTAGAAGTAATAGTTGGTTATTGTGTAGCTTTTCTTGGTCTAGCGGTAATGATATCAATAGCACCTTTATTTATTATATTAATTCTCTTTGAAAGAACTAAAAGTATATTTGATAATTGGATATCGACCTTATTTAGTTATATGATACAGCCGACTTTGCTGCTAGTCTTCTTTTTATTAATTGATCAAATTATAAGCACTCAAATTTCACATGCTGTAGTGGAGTCTTGCTGGGGAAGTCTGATTGATATTAGTGTTGCTGTAGACTTAAAATGGCTGAAGCTCCCAATGGATCTTTCTTTTAAAATACCTGGTTTAAATAATATTCCTTTTTATATACCAAATATGTCTGAGGTAAATGCTAGTGGAGGTGTATCTACAGGCAGTGGATTCAATGATGCTTTAGGAGCTCAAGGGACTTTGATGAAAGTTGCCACTTCTAGTTTTACTTTGTTTGTTTTATGTAAACTTATAGAGGGAGCGGTTCAATATGTAGAGCTTCTTACATCTGTTCTGACTAATGTTCAAGCGGCTCGTCAAGCAGGTGATCTGAAGTCTGGTAGTAGTGCTGCTCAATCCATTACAAGTGATATAACAACTGCGGCTTCTCCGATCACAAGCCGCCTGGCCCCTATCACAAACCGTATTGGAAGAGCGGCGCTGAGCCCTGCGAGCACTGCGTATAATACTGGCAAATTTATTACAAATGGAGTTAATAGTATTAATGTCTCTGAAAACCCACAAGAAGATGAATCAAAAGAGATAGATTACAGTAAAGTAAATACTGCAGAAAAATCTAAAGGTCCAGAAGGTAAAGGAAAGTGATAAAAAATTGGATTGTTTGCATAATCGTATTACTAGTTGTTTCCGGGTGCACCGGTGAGGCATGTATTGAAGCTGATAATTTTGGGCACTCTCAAGTAGTTGTGTCAGCTCGCTATGACAAAAAAGACTTAAAAGATCAAGTGAGGGGGCAACAAATTGCTCCATGGGTTAATTCTCATTATTATTTAAATGGTAAGCCCTTAATGCTTTCAGTCAAGCATTGGAACGAGAAGACAGATTATAATATGCCTAGTGATCTATCAGCTTGGTGCGCCTGGTATGGTAGTGGCAGACATGATGCTACTTTATCAAGAATTTGCGAGCGCCTTCCAGAGTGTCAATTTATAGATAATACAATGTGCACAGATTCTATTGATGCGAAGATTAGCAACGCCCCGTGTATATTTAAGGATGGGGTTGGTTTATATGCATTAATGGCAAAAAAAGGAACTGATCCAAATGCAACTTTACAATCAAAGGAATCTCCCCTTGGAATAAACTTTCATGTATGAGCTCCACAGCAGGGGTATAAAATCTACGATGTTAATAGAAAAGGAAAAACTATAGAGGTCGGAGGAAGGGTTTATAATTATGCCTCTCAGGAAGAAAAAAATGACTATGTCGGCAGCAAACTTTATTTTAAAATATTTGATTATGATTATAATGATAATAGTGGCCAATATAGAGTTCTAGTAAAATCGGGTATTACTAAAGATAATGCAGATCCTATATCGTATGCCATCAAGCTGGTTAAAGATTTTCTGTATAATGATAATTATGGAGTGATACGCAATATTTATCAAAAAGTAGTTGATCAACCAGGTTATCAGCTAGCAGTAAAAGGTATGCTTAGTTTGTATATAATGTTTACAGCATTTTCATATTTTGCCGGAAATATTCAAATAACTCATACCGAATTGATAGTCAGGGTTGTTAAAATCGCTATTGTTTCAGCTCTATTAAGTACGAAATATAGTTGGAGCTTCTTCAATGATTATTTATTTGTATATTTTATTGGAGGTATGGACCAAATATTAACTATGATAACAGAGGCTGGGGCGTCTGGTCCAGGGTCGTCTGGTATTTTAGGCATGATGCTTGCTCCGCAAACTACAGCAAAAGTTCTTTCGTTGCTGTTTGTAGATCCATTGGGCTTTATCTATATTATCTTATTTATTATGGCTTTGCTGTTTGTAGTATTGGTTTTTTTTAAGGCGGCCGTTATTTATCTTACTGCTCTTATTGTAGTCGGAGTGATAATTACAGTTGGTCCAATTTTTGTTTGTTTTATGTTATTTGGCGTAACAAAATCATTGTTTGAAAATTGGCTTAAGCAGTTGATTTCCTACTCAGTGCAACCAATAATTTTATTCACAGGACTGATGTTTATTTCAATGATTTTGAGTCATGAAATATATGGATCATTGGGTTTCAAAGTGTGCAAGCATACTTTTCCAAAACTAACTAAATCCGGAGAAGCATTTGTCGCTGGCTTTACAGCTGATGTAGTAGATGATGGGGCTGCAGATTCGATATTTTATTGGTGGTTTCCAGAGCCAATGAGGGGAAGTAAATTTACTACTGATCCAGTTCCAATACCAGTTCCAATAGGCCATTTTGTCTCTGACGATGCTTATGAAAATAGTAATAATATTATAAACACGCTACCTGGTACTAATTTTTGCGAGGCTTACGCCTGCATTGAAGAAAGACTTGTGGATTTACCCTTTTTGGATCTTGAAAAAGACAAGCGTCGTATAAATCATTTTCATAATGGTAAGTTTGTGCAGCTTGATGGGATGTTATTAATTTTTGCCGCAATTTATTTGTTATATAAATTTAATGAGATATCTGTTCAAGTCTCTAGATTCTTAACAGGAACTTCTAGTAATTACACCGATATAGGAAAGGTAGGTAATATAGCTCAAAAAGATTTAATATCCGCAGCTCCTATCGCGGCAAGATATGCATTAAAAGGAGGAGGCATGGCTTTTGGAGCCGTTAGAAATATGCATAATAGGGTGATTAGAGCTAACAGGGCTGTTGGTGAAATGATAGTAGGAGGAGGAAGCAGAGAGAGAGGTAGAAGTAGGATAGGTGCTGCAGCAAAGGCAGTAAGTACAGGTGTAGACTATGGTCTAGGCATGGGAAATAAAGCAAAGGGGCAAGAAAATAGGGCGTGGATTAATAAAAATGCAAATACGGCTAAAAGTGCAGCTAAGGTTGCAGCAGCTGTTGCTGTTGCCTCTCCTGGATTGGCTGCAGCAAAAGTCAAGAGTTTAGCAACTTCTGCTTCTAGATCAATAGGTCAATTAAAAATAAATAAATTGAAAAGGGCGGCTCTATCAAAAGATGCTGACAAGTCCATTCTCAAAGAAATAGCAACTAAATATGGTCTTAGTCAGAAGGATTTACAGAAAGATGCTAGCGGTAAATACAGGGCTGCGTTAGCAGATAAATTGCAGCAACTAGACGAAGGGCTAAAAAGGCCGGATGCCGAAAAACTAGCAAAACAAATGTCTAAAAAAAGGCCTGGAGCGGTAATGGATGAGTTTGCTAAAGCAAAATATGACAAAAAATTCTCCGATTTATCAAAAGACGAAAAAGCATTTATCGAGAAGTTGAATGACAAAGAATTACGTCAGATGTCAAAGCAGTCTGATAAGGAGCGTCAATTCCAGAAAGCTTATGTAGATACTCATATAGAATTATCCAACCAGGGTGCTTTAAAAACTAATCGAAACTCTTTGCTTAATACTCAGGCTTACGCAGTATTTGAAGATGTTTTACGCAACACTCCTCTTGGTGATGGCGTCCCTAATGGAATAGTTGATTCAAAAGAGAATCATAGAAAAGAAACTCAGCTGGAAAAATCAAAAAGCGAGAGGGCAAATCTAGAAAGATTTGAAGTGGAAAAGCGCATTGAGGAATTGAGCGGTAAGTCTAAAGAGTCCATCACTTCGCCTGAGTCTATTGCAAAAGAGAAGATTAAAAAGAAACAAGATGCTGAAGTGAAGCAACATATTGATAATATCGATTATACCAGTCAAAAAGAATCAAAATTAGCAAAAGAATCTGCTGAATATATAGGAAAATTAGCCTATAAAGGTTATGAGAAAGTTTTGCCTAAACAAGCTCGCTCTGACTTAGAAAAAACTGGAAAATATTTATATAGACAATCTGAAAAAACTGGAAGTGAATTATATTCACAGCTGAGTGGCAGGGCTGAATTAGTGTTAGGTAGTAAGGCAACGCACATGGGAACAGAACAACTAGCTCAAGCAGAGCTTCGTAATGAAGTGCGTAGTCGTCTTGAAAATGGAGATGAACCAGTAATCATGGGCAACACGTATATAAGCAAGGTTGCTACAGATGAAGAGATGGTAAAAATGATTGAAGGTGCTCGCTCCGTAGAGAAAGAGATGATTCAAGAATTGGCAGATCAAAACCAGGCTCTTCAAAATAAATACGAGGCTCTAGAAAAAGATTCAGAAGTAAGATTGCAGTCATTCTATAATGATGCACGCTCTATTTTGGAAAAAAGTCCAGATATAGATGTAGACATAGATCAGGTGCCAGTTGAGAAAATTCCAAAGCTGTTAAGAGATGCGTTTAGTAAGAAATGGAATAGTGGCATGGCTAAAGAAACAGCACAGCAATTAGAACAAGCTATAGGAGACTTCTCTCTGTCTCAAGAGGTCTTCAAGGAGGTTGATAGCCGAAAAATGGAAGTATCTAAGGAGATAGATAAAAGAGTAGATGAAATCAATTCGCATAGAGAAAAGCGAGGGATGGAGGCTCATCAAACTGAAAAAGAAGCTATAAGGCAGCGTCCAATGCGTAAAATAGATGATTTTTTAGTTAGGAAAAAATAGTTTTCTAGATATCTTGGTTTCACCACTTTGTTGTATAATTGCTGTGTACACCAAAAAAACTGAGCCAGAATGTGTTCATGATTTAATTTTTATGAAGGAGAGATGTATATTTAAATAAAAGATAATATATAGATTAAGGATACTATGAGCATTAATACACATCTTATCAAAAACTTATTAACAACAGCATCTGTTATAGCTGTAACACTAGGCTCCAGCCAGGTAATGGCCGTTGCGAAGGGCGGGATATCTGGAGTTAATGCCGTGAGTATAGGTTCTGCAGATAGTGTAGGTTTAGAGGATTTGAGCGATCCTGGTGTTGCAGTTCAATGGAATGTCGCAGGTGTTGAAGTAGATTCGTTTCGGTATTCTACTGCAGGAAGTACGTTAACTACTCTTGAGGCCTTGTCAATTAGCAATATTTATTTAAATAATATAAACCCTGGAATTTTTACTGTATCTCATAATACACAATTAGAAGGTGTGGTCGATAATATTGGCAGTAATACATTACCAATATCAGTTAATAGCGGAAAAACATTATCTCTTTTTGGAGATAGTGGTACGTTTGCTATAAAAAGTTTGTCTGGAGATGGTGCTTTATATATTAATGGTAATGTTACTTTAAATACAGATGTAACATTATCTGACATCGGTGTAGCGGGAGGTAAGACTGCTACATTTCAAGGTGCAGTTGGTAAGTCTGGTGGGACTTTGACCCTTGCACCTGGTTCATCTGCTGTTTTTGATGGTTCAGGAACAATTTTAAATTCTAAAATAGCAGGAGATGCCTTAGGTGGTACTAAAGTTGATTTTAACAATACTACAACTATTAATGCAGATATTGGTGCCTCAGGGACAAAGCATGAGTCCATTAAGTTTACTGGAGGTAGTTCTTACATAGCAAATGTTGGAGCTGATTTATATGCTAAAACTATTGATTTAGGGGGGAGGACATTTAAAGCTACTACGGATGTTACGCTTGATGGTACGACAACTATAGCAGCGGCAACACTGGATCTTGGAGCAAATGATTTAAATTTAACTGGTGGTGTGGTTTTTTCTGGTGCAAGTAAAGCTAATATTACTGTAAGCGATGATGGTACAAATCTAACTTCAGGAGCTATTAATATTAATACTGCTGGTCTGGCTAGTTTCCAAGAAAATTCTAGTTTAACATTCCATGTGACTGATTCAATAGCAGTTGATCCAGGAACTAGTCGTACTATGACTGTCATGACGTGGGACGCGACTAAAGCTCAACCATCACCATCCCCAGAAGAGACCTTCCCTAAGGTAGAAAACGTTAGTGGGTTGAATAACTGGGCGGTATCTTATAACATAGAACTTGGTGTGTTCAAGGTGATTTTAACTCAGTCTGGACGTGTTCCTGAAGTGAATTTTACAAATGGTGTAACGATTTCTGTGAGTGGTGATACACCAACTATTAATAGCACAGTTAGTGCGCCTAGTTCTGGTAGCCCTACTTCTTATCCATTTAGTTCAAGCAATCTTGCTATACTAAAGAATTTACCAGACTCTGAGCGTACAGCGACAGTAAATACTTACATTACTGCATTTAAAAATGCTACAAAAAATAAATTTGTTGAGTATACGCAAGGGTTAGATGACGATGGCGACATACAGATTGTTGCTACTAATAACACAAAATCAAGGTTGCAGTCGATACTAGATAGTTCAAAGATTGATCATGCTAATATTGACGTGTTTGCTAATGCTACGGATGGAAGTAAACAACAGGCAATAATCGAAGAGGTTTCCACTCTTAGTTCTGATAAAATAGAAGAAACATTTGAGCGCTTGTCTAATCCTACAACGGTAGCTACAGCTTCTATTCAAAGCTCTGCGTCTGGCACTGCTGATGCCATTGGTAGCAGGGTAATGGGAGTGTCTAGTGTAGGTTCATCTTCCTATGCATCTGCTAATGACGAGTCTGGTGTGTCAGCTGGTGAAGAAGGGAAGAAGTCTGGTGTATGGTTTTCTCCATTCTATAATCAAACTTTGCAAAAAGTGAGAAAAGGTGCGGCTGGTTATAAAAGCATTACAACTGGAGGAAGTATTGGTATAGATACCAAAGTGAATGATGACCTTATTTTAGGCGCAGCATTTACAACTTCTCATTCTTCTGTTTTGCATAGAAACGGCAAATTTGGTGATGAAACCAAGGTTGACTCATTGTTATTATCTGTCTATGGCATGCAGCAAATCACAGATAAATTATTTACTTATGGTTCTGCGACAATTGGAGAAAATAAAACAAGAAACGTCGCAAGGAGAGTAAGTGGAGATAGTTATGAAGTAGCTACTAGCAAATACCGCTCTCTTTCATATAGTGGAAACGTGATGGTTGGATATAACCATATGACTAGGATAGCCAATTTCATCCCGATGGTTGGTGTGAAAGCTAGCAGAGTTGGCAAAGGAAGTTATAAAGAAACTGGAACTACACTGCAAAATCTAGATGTTTCTATAAATGGATCTAATAAAGTTGAAGTTATTAAAAAGTTATTACCATATTTGACTATTATTTTAATAGCAGCAACTCCCGTGATGGCCTTTGCAGAAACAAGGGATATTGAGGGTAATGCTATTATTGGTAGCGAATCAACAACTAATATAGGAGCTGGGGATACGCATAATGCCGGGTGGATTAATGATGATAGTTTGAGGTATACAGCAGATGGGCAGACTCTAACCACACCTGGTACCGAGTCATCTACTATCGAAATAAACGATATTAATCTAAATGATACTTCTCCTGGGGTGTTTACGGTGGCAGATAATGTAACTTTATCTTCTTTAACCGGAGATACTAGCTCAAACAAACTTCCAATAAAAATCAATGATAATAAGTCTTTCTCTTATTCGGCGACTGGTAATGCAAATATCAACATGACACTTGGTAATGAGAGTAATTGGAATATGAGCAATGTTTTTGCTGGATATACTGGTATAATAAATGGTTCAGAAGAGGGCAATGGAATAATCAATGTCATGTCCCCAGTTAATTTTTATGGTGTTATAGGAGGTGATTTTTCTATATCCAAAATGGTTATATCTAGTATTGCAACTATATCAACAACGGGTACGCATGAAATTAATAATATTACTATAGGAGATGGAAATAGGCTCACAGTTTTCTCTGATGATACTATCATTGTAGGAGATATAGATGGAGAAAATAGTAGCAATGGTAAAATTTCTGTTGTTGGAAGCTCTACATTTAGAGGACTTTTGGGTAGTACATATTCAATATCTGAAATGGAGATAGATAATAATAAAACAGCTACTATATCAATGGCAGGCACTCATAAAATTGATACTATTACTCTAGATAATAATGCAGTAATAACTGCTACTGAGGATGGCACTATTATTGAAGGAGATATAGTAACAAGCGCAGCTAATAAAGGAGAGATCGATGTACGAAGTGATTTGACGCTAAAAGGGTCTATTGGGACGTCTAGTCGTTCAATAAAAGAAGTGACCTTAGGAGTGCAAGGAAAAACCCTTACAACTAATACAGCTAATATTTATGCTAATTCTGGCGTGAGTTTTACAGCGGATGCCTCTTTGGCGTCGACTAATGCAACTGGTGTTAGTTGTTTATCACCGGTGAATGTTACTACGAATAATACTGGTACAATAAGTTCCGCAGCAACTAGCGTAACGGCATCCTTTGGTGCGATTGGTTCTAGCGATGCATCATTGAAGTTGCTTCAGGTTGATTCTGGAGCTAATATTAGTCTAGCGGGTAATTCATATATTAAGGAAATAAATATTGGCGCGCAAGATCCAACTATTACCTTAGGCGCGGAAGTTGTGATTAGTCAGATTACTAATGCAGCAGGCAAAGGAACTTTGTCAATAACAGGAGATGGCGCGACTATAAATTTGGGCACGCACGAAAAGCTTAAATTATTGGAGTTGCAAGAGTCTGCTTCTGTGACTGGCGCAGTAAGCGCTAAAAATGTTGATGTGGCTGATACAAAGTCAGCTACGTTTAATGACGTAAGTTTTACTCAAGGTACTGAGAATACTACTTTTACGGGCGCTGCTATCATGACTGGTGATGTATCAATTGCGACAAGCTTTGCAAATTCATCTGTCGGGAGTCTTATTTTTAGCGGGCCATCTAGTACCCTAGATACAAGCGGACTTGAATCTTTAAGTGTTGTGATCACAGATAATGGACCGCTTCCAAGTGTAGACGAAACTTATTCAATAGTTAGTTCTGCAAATGGTGCAAATGTTAGTGTAAGTGATGATTTAGTTAGTCTTATATCTAATAGTAATAACAAATATATTAAATGGACATTAAATAATGGCCAATATATTCGTTCAAACATTGCTGAATCTCTTGTTGCATAAGAGCTTCGTGGTAAGGTTAAAGGTAGCACACTTGTTTCTGCGTTAAAAGTTTCTAATCCGCGTAATTCCGGAGAAGCAAAGGCTTTACAAACAGATATAGCAAATATGAGTTCTGATCAACAGGTTGAATCGATTGAACGCCTTGTAGAGCCGGTTGTTCAGCAAGCAGGTTCAGCCATATCCGCAGTTACAACTGGAATAGGTTCTGTCATGGGGGGTAGAATGGGCACGCTACAAAGTACACAATATGCGGATAACGGTTCATCTGGAGTTTCTGCTGGCGAAGTAGATCAGAGTGTATATGGCGTTTGGATGGCTCCGTTTTATAGCTCAACAGTTCATGATCAATGGAAAGGAAATGCTGGATATAAGTCTGTAGCTAGCGGTACTACGATGGGAGTCGATAGCATGCTTAATGATAGCACTAGTTTAGGAGCGGCGGCTTCTTATATTGTAACGGATATGAAATATAGAAATGCTAAATCCGGTGATGTAACAAAGGCAAAGAGCTTTGTTTTTAGTTTATATGCCATGCAACAATTAAATAACAATTTCTTTTTACAAGGGCAGGCATCCTTTACAAAAAATTCAGTCAAAAACATACAGAAACGTGTTAATTCCACTTCAACGGAGATGGCAACAGGAAAATTTAGTAATAGTTCTGCATCTGTGGATTTAATGGCTGGTCGTGATTACATAAAGAAGTGTACGGTTATTACTCCTCTAGTAGGGCTGGGACTGTCTAGTGTAGATGGCTATGACTATCAAGAAACTGGGACAACAAATCAAAACCTCAGTGTTTCTGCAAGCTCTTCAAATCAGATCATGGCAATTATTGGTCTTAGATCTCATCATACATATGATATAGATGAATCTTTGAGAATCAAACCAGAAATGCACATGATGGCTAGGCACTATCTAGCTGGAAGAAGACCTAAATTTGTTACAAAGTTGAGTGGTATGGTTGAGGATCTAGTAAATAAGTCTGCCGATACAAAAAGAACAACAGGTAATGTTGGTTTTGGTGTGAATGTAGTATCAGGTAACAAGGAATACGGCATTGGTTATGATTTAGACATAGCAGAAAAATCACTAGGTCATAAATTTTCTTTAAAGGCTCGTGTGAACTTTTAAAACATTTGTAAAATAAGGTGCAATACGTTGTTTGTAAGTTATTTTTTCTATATATAAAGTATTATTGAGTTGCAGTACATCGCCTTTTGTTTGCTATTCTTTTCTTAAAGTTTTAAAATAATTATTTACAATAAAATTGTTTTGGTTATGAGATCATTTACTCCAGCATTTCTTCTATTTTTATTATTTTGTGGAAATACAGCATTGGCTGCACAAAAAACTGAGATAGAAAATTATATTGATATATGCAAAAAAGATTTAGATTTTCTACAATCAGCTCTAAAGAATAATTCTGCTAATTATGCCAATAAAAAAGACAAGCAGTTTCATGAATGGTATAAAACTGGCTATGAGGATGCATTAAATCTGATAGACGCAATCGGTGATAAAGATGATTGTCATTATGTAATGAAATATTATGTTAATGGATTTAATCAATCTCATATTGCGGTTAGAGGATATATTCCATTGCCAGCAGAGCAGTATCCAGGATTTTTGACTGCTAAAAAGGGTAATGCTATTATTGTGATCTATAAAAATAACTCTTTAAAATATATACAAGATGTAAAAGTAGGGAGTAAAATTACACACATCAATGGCATGCCTATTGATGATTACTATAAAGAATATATTCTACCATTCTATGCCAGCGATTCTTCTTTAATAACATTGGAATCAGCTAGTGTATATGAACTAATTTTAGATGGTAATAGATTTAAGCCTATAGCACGCACAGTAACTTTAGATAATGAAGGAGTTTCTTTAGAGTTAAGCCTTAAGTATACTGAATTAAAAGGGAGTGCATTGGCCGCTGCTAAGCAAGTCAGGCAACCAGACGTGGCAGATTCATTTAAAGTAGAAATGGTATCAAATGGAGTGTGGATAAGAATACCAAGTTTTTTTCCAAGTCGCGTAGAAAATATTTATTATAGCGGCATGCTATCGAAGATAAAAAATGATTTAGCCAAAGAGGATTATATCATATTTGATATGAGAGGTAATCTAGGCGGTCATTCAAAATGGTCACGGCCGATTATTCGCAATTTATGGGGAGACGAGTTTATAAAGTCTCTGGGTGATAAGCATGATTATAACGCACTGTGGCAAAAGCGTTTACGAGTAAGTAAGTCTAATTTCATTGATTTTAAAAATTCCTATGGGGCAGCGGCGGTAGATTCTTATGCGGATGCTTTGAAAAAAGGAAAGGATTTTTTCTTAAAGAAATGGAGTATTTTTAGAGACAAAGAAAATCTTTATACAAACGAAGATAGTTCTAGATTTAATGCAAAAATATATGTTCTTACTGATAGTTTTTGCAGAAGTACTTGCTGGACTTTTGTAAAAGAATTAAAACAAATGCCAAATGTTGTTCATATAGGGGAAACTACAACTATTCAGAGCGATTATTCGTTTGCTAAGCAATCGCGTTCACCGAGTCAGCATTTTGACTTTTTCTATCCGACTCAAATCCGAGTTGAGCCGAAACAAGATCTGGGTAGCTCTTTGGTTCCATCCATAGTATATAAAGGGGATTTTCGCGATGAAGCTAGTCTTATTAATTGGATTTTATCCGTAACAGAAAAAAACTAATGTTTTTATTGATCTATTAAGCTTGATTTAGAAAACGTATTATATGTATTTAATACTGTTTCTAGTATAAGGTTTGCAGCGACTAGGTCATCTTGAGCATTACGTTCTTTTCTTTTTAACCCAAATCCTTTAAGAAGATTGTCGGCTAATCTGGAGGTTAATCTCTCATCTTGAAGGAATATGGGTAGATTGGTTCTGTTCTTTAGTTTTTCAGCAAATTTTTCAATGATTAAAGTTTGTTCGCTAGGAGTCGAATCCATATTAATGGGCAATCCAATGACTATAGCGCAAATGTTTTTGTCAACTGTAATACCAACTATTTCTTGTAATTTTTTCTTTTCAGACTCGCCTCGGATGATCTGTAGTGGCATAGACATGGTGTAATCTGGCGTTGACATAGCTAGTCCAATTTTTGTACTACCATAATCTATTGAAAGTATAGGAAAGCCAGGTCGAAAAAACTTACAAAATTCTTGAAATGTGTGTATGATCATGTTAATAAAATTATATTTTTTGAGAAATTTATTATGTTTAGATTTATGCAAAAGCATTTAGATATTGCGTTGTTCAAGAATGCATTATCTTTTGCGCTAATTTACTGTGTGTTGTTTAATTCGTCTGTGTTCATATATAAGTTTGAATACCAGCAAGCTGACATTTTGAAGGCTATATTAGAACTTGTAAAGGATTTTGTTTATCTAGTAGTTACTTTGACCATATTCTTTTTAGGACTTAGTTTAAATAGAAAATTATTTATTGTTGGATCGCTTATCCTATTTATTACTGGAGCTTTGGCAAGTTACTACTTATTCTTCTTTTCTATCGCTCCAACCCGCAATATGATGCCAGCATTATTTGGAACTAATTCTACTGAAGTTTATGAGCTACTAAGCGCGCGTCTTTTGGCATGGCTTATATTTAGTGTTGGGATGTGCATATACAGCATCAAGCATTTTAATGTTCAACCAGCCAAAACTTTCTTTACTCGCGTTTTATCCGCTGTATGTCTTTTGCTTGTGGTAGTAAATGTTATTACTCCTAAATATAGTTTTTTGAAAACTTATTACCCAGTACAATATTTGCATAATGTGTACACGTATTTTGCAGGGCCTGCTTCAAAACATGCTAAAGAAGATATTGCGACTAAATTTACTTACGTAGATTCATCTGATGCAGATACAGTCGGAGTGCTTGTGATAGGGGAGGCTGCTAGGTATAGTAATTTTGGCATTAACGGCTATGAGCGTAATACCACGCCAGAATTATCTAAAATTGAGGATCTATCATCTTTTAAGGCGCGGTCATGCGCTAACAACACATATACCTCAGTACCCTGCATGCTTTCAAGGTATGGAGAACAAGACTTAGATTTAGTTGATTCAGAAACAAGCGTACTTTCTGTGTTAACTAAACTTGGTTTCAAGACTATATGGCTTGGGACCCAATCTATCAGCAAATACTATAAAAACAAACCAGGTGGATCATTTTATGATGAAGTGAATTTTCATATGATTCCTGGTGGAACAATAGTTTTTCAGCCAAATAGCCATGATGGACAAATGCTGCCATTTTTAGAGGAAAATGCAAAGTCAGAAGGCAAAAAATTCATAGTTCTACATAGCACAGGAAGCCATTGGGATTACAGTAAAAGATATCCAAAAGAATTTGCCCAATTTCAACCGGATTTAAATAGCGCAATGAAAGATGACGCTTCTAGCTGCAACAGAGAAAGTTTGGTTAATAGCTACGATAACTCTATTTTGTACACGGATTTTTTTTTGTCTAGCGTAATTGACCGATTAAAAGATAAAAAAGCCTTCTTGATATATGCCTCAGATCATGGTGAGTCTCTTGGTGAAAAAGGACGCTTTACGCACGGAGGGGATGGATATATACCTGAACAACGTACAGTGCCATTTATAGTTTGGATGTCTGATAGCTATAAAAAATCACACCCTCAAAAATGGTCTGCAATTAAATCCATAACGGACAAAAACATTTCGCATGATCATATTTTCCATAGTATTTTAGATTGTTTATCTATAAAATCAGATATAGTTGATAAATCATTAAGTTTGTGTCACACTAATTCTTTTGATGCAAAATAAAGTTGTTCTATATGAAGATTTATGTAATCTCAGGAGAAAAGTCTGGAGATTTTATTGGCGGATTGCTGATGAAAGCTTTGAGAGAAGTTGGTAGCAAACAGCGTAATAAAATTGAATTTCATGGTGTTGCTGGAGAAAACATGGAGAGCAGTGGTTTAAAGTCACTTTTTCCATTGGAAGAGATAAACTTAATGGGGTTCGTTGAAGTTATTCCTCATATTTTTCGTATAAATAAACTTATTAATAGGACTGTTAAGGATATCATTGATAAGAATCCGAAGACACTAGTTACAATTGACTCTCCTGGTTTTACTTTTAGAGTCGCAAAAAAAGTAAAAAAACTCGCTCCTCATATAAAATTAGTTCATATTGTTGCGCCATCAGTGTGGGTGTACAAGCCGGAAAGGGCACAGAAATATGCTGATATTTACGATCACATGTTGACTCTCCTTACATTTGAACCAAAATATTTTACACAGCTTGGTCTAGCTAGCACTTGCATTGGGCATCCAGTGTTGGAACAGGATTTTTATAAGAGCTCTGCTAAGCTAAGAAATGAAATGAAAATTGAAGATGATGTTAAAGCAATTGCAGTTACTCCAGGCAGCAGAAGGGGAGAGATTGTAAGGCATATGCCGATTATAAAGGATATTTTTAATAAACTATCTATAATGCATAAAATCAAAGTAATCTTTGTGCAGAGCGACGAATCAAATATTGCACTTATTACTGAACTCCTGAGAGATGCTAGATTTAATTATAGTTTTTCTACGGACCGTTTGAAGGCCTTTGCTGCTAGTGACTGCGCCTTAGCTAAGTCTGGGACAAACACGCTAGAAATAGCAGCTTCTAGAACGCCAATGGTTGTTGGTTATAAGTTAAACCCGGTAACTTTTTCTATTCTTAAATTATTTATAAAAATCAAATTTGCCTCTCTGATTAACATTATGGCTAATCGTGAAATTATCCCTGAATATATTCAGTCAGATTTTGATGTTGACTACGTTGCCTTGTCTATAAGTAATTTACTCAATGACGATCAAAAGGCAAAAAAACAAATTGATGAATCTAAAAAAGTTTTAAAGTCACTGGGGCTTGGAGCTAAAGAAAAACCATCCATGATTGCTGCGAAAATCATTGCTGATATATCTGGATGAACATCTTAGAAAAGGAGTATCACCATTTAAGTTTGTGGTACTTTGTTAGCTTTATATTTGGCATAGTTTTCATTTTTCAAAGTGGATTAGGTTTTTCTAGCTATTCCATATTTACAGGACTAGTTGTAACTTTTGTTATGGCTTTAGTTGCACATAGAAAAGGACTATTATTTTCTTTTAGCGCTTGTTGTATGTTGTTTTTTTTCATTGGAATGACTGTAAGCCATCTGCGCATATCTAGCATAAAGACGAAGCCAATTAGTAAAATAATTATTTCTGAAGTTGTGGGCACTATAACGCAAATTAAACCCAGTGCACTCGGTACACAAGTTACTCTTGAAAATGTAAATCTAACAGATATGCATTTAGAGAAAGTCAGAATAAACGTCGCTAGCAAGTTGCTAGTTGATATAGTTCATGGCGATGTAGTGAAATTAAAGGCTAAACTATTTCCTTTGCAATCTGGTGTGCTACCAGGGACTTATGATTTCGGGTTTTATATGTATATGTCTGGCATTGAGGCAAGTGGTTATGCTTTAACTAGCTTAGAAATAGTGGGAAATAAACAGGGCGCTTTTGATCAGTATATTCAGAATATTAGGCACAAAACATACGATAGATTGATTAAGGTTCTAGGAACAGAAAAGGGTAATTTTGCAGCGGCTATTTTAATCGGCGAGACTAAAGCAATACCTAAAAAAGTTGCTAATGACATGAGGAATAGTGGTATTGCCCATATTTTAAGTGTATCTGGTTTGCATCTATCGCTTGTTGCAATGATATTTTTTGTCACTAGCCGAATGCTTCTCAATTGTTCAAATTATTTAGCTTATAATATCAACATAAAGATTGCAGCAGCTTGTATATCGATAATAGGCAGTTTTGCATATTTGCAAATTAGTGGAAGCAATATAGCTGCCATGCGAGCCTTTATCATGACTTTTATTTTTATCATCTCGATAATGCTAGGGCGAACACCATACCCTTTGCGTTCTGTTATGATAGCTGCTTTTGTTATTCTAGTATTTTTGCCAGAATATGTTTTACATCCTAGTTTTCAATTATCCTTTGCGGCTGTGTTATGTTTGATATCAGGTTATGAATTTTATATTAAGCACCAGCGATTTCTAGGGCATAGTAAGGGCATAATTTCATCAATTAAATTATATGTTTTTGCTAATATATATTCTAGCTTTTTAGCGAGTATCGTGACTGCTCCATTTGTGATTTATCATTTTTATAAATTTGCAAATTATTCCGTATTTATGAATCTAATAGCAGTACCATTAATGTCATTCTTTATGATGCCTCTTGCTTTATTATCCGTGATTATTATGCCTATGGGCTTAGATTTTTGGGTTCTAAAGTCACTTGGTTGGTTTATTGGACTGTTAGTAGAATCAGCTTCATATATTGTGAGTCTGCCAGGTGCATTGTGGGTTACGGGAAATATATCTGCAATGAGTTTGCTTGTATTCACATTTGGATTTTTCTGGATTTGTTTGTGGCAAACAGCATGGCGTTTTATTGGAATTGCTATTATGAGTGCCTCTCTAATTATGATGTTTTTATGCGTAAAACCAGATTTAATTTATGACCACACCTTAAAGGCAGTAGGGATCAGAAACAGCAAGGGGGAATTAGAAATCTATAGCTACAAATCATTGCCGCTATTTACTTCAGATTATTGGGCTAGTTGGTATGGGCAGAAAGCCATAGAGCAAAAACAGATGAAGATCACAGCGCGTGATCAGATATTTAAGTTGTCATCTGGGCAAACCGTTTCATTTAATTATTGGAAATGCACAAAGGCTGATGTACAGATAATTACTTCAAAGAAGCTAAAGTGTCCTAGTAATGAAGGTCTTATAGACAACAAAAAACTCATGGAGCTTAAACAAATACTATTATATTGCGGCAATAACTCGTCATGCGAGTTAAAGTAGGGCGGGCTATGGTAGTTTATAATGAAGTATTAGGTCTTAAGTGCGCTCTGAATAACTATCTTTGTCATAATGAATTTACTTCAGGGTATTCTGCTATAAAGTTTTGCAGGTAAGTCTGGGGAATACGTTATGTGCTAGTAATTTGTTTTAAACTACTAGCACATAGAATATTTTCTCTAGTTATAGAGTGATGAGGGGTTCTATTTAGAACTTATTTTTCTTTGAACCCTTTAAACATAGCGTCAATAACAGGATCTAGAAGATATTGTAATAGCGTTCTAGTTCCAGTAATAATCTGCACTTCAGCCTGCATTCCTGGTTGTAGCTTAAGATCACGAGGCTTGGCTAATTCATTGAAGTTTTCCATATCAAGTTCAATACGCGCCAAGTAGAATCCTGCGCCTAGTTTAGGATCCATTTGAGCAGCCTGAGGGTCAATGATAATATCAGGCGATAGAGAAATCACAGTGCCATGAAATAGAGGGCTAGTACGAGATTTAAATGCGCTAAATCTAATCTTAGAATGTAAACCAATTCTTATTGAATCAATATTCTTTGGATCTATTTTAGCTTCTATCACCAACTTATCATTACTAGGCGAAATTTCCATAATAGTATGGCCACCAGGTATAGTGCTTCCAATAGTGTGAAAATTCAGACTATTGACTATACCGTCTACAGGAGATTTAATGGCTATTCTATTCAAAGCATCCTTCAAAGAGAAAAAGCTTTCTTTCTTTTCAGCCAATTGTATTTGAGTATCTCTTAGTTCGCTAAGTGCTCTTGTAGAGTAGTTGTTGTCGATATTTATAAGATCAATTTCTGTCTTAGTGATGGTTTGCTCTGCTCTAGCTATCTCGGCATCAGTCATAGCAAGTTCACTTGTTGCATTAGCTTCTCTAGTTTCTATTTCTAGTATGGTTGCTTTATTTGCAAAACCTTTTGTTTGGAGTTTTTTTGTAGCCTCCAAACGGTCTTGAGTAGCTTCTAGAGTTTTTTGTAACGCAACTTTTTTGGCTAAATATCCTTCAATTTGCTTTTTAGATTGTTCAATTATTTGTCTTAGCGAGTCTTTTTCAGCCAATTGAGAAGAGTTTTTTTGAACGAAATAAATTATTTTGTGTATCAATAATTTTAGCTACATCAGGTAAGTTATTATCGTTAAGTAAAAACTCTGGGTAAGTTATAGTTGTATCCTGTGATACTTCTGCGAGCAGACGAGCTTCCGCAGCAGCATAAGATCTATATTGATTTAATGTAGTTTCATATTGAGATCTAATACGAGTATCATCAAATTTTATCAAAACCTCATCTTTTTCTACAAGGTCTCCAACTTCAACATAGATTTTTTTAACAATACCGCCTTCCTGGTGATTAATAAGCTTTTTGTTACTGTTGCTTATCACGCTACCAACGGCAACAGTTGCACTGTCTAAAGGAGCAAGGGCAGACCAAGTGACGCCTACTAAAACAAAGAAAATTAACACGAAAGTACCAAATAATATTGGTGCTCTAGCTCTTTTGATAACGTCATTTGTCTTGTCGCTATCTGGTTTTATTATAAAATCAATGAACAGATCAACAAATTTAACACCACGTTGCATACCATTTAGCATACCAATGAACAGGCCCTTTGCGCTGAATTTCTTTGGTGCAGGAGGCCTTCCAGCAGCGCCAGGCGTGGCGGCAGTACCGTTTGCTTTTTGCATCATCATTAATTGCTGCAATTGCTTTAGCTGTTGTAGTTTTTCTGGAGAAAGTTTTTTATCTTTATCTGACATAATGTTATATCTATCTATCTATTTATTTTATCTAGTCCTTAATATGCATCATGCCATTTTTAAGCATTTTGACTTTTTCTTGAATTTCTTCTTTCGTCCCAAAGCTGGCAACTGTTCCATCTTGAAGTACCATGATTTTGTCAACGGCTGATAAGATCGATGGACGATGAGAAATAACAACTACAGTTATTCCTTTTGCTTTTGCTGCTTTTAATGCGCTTGCAAGAGCTAGCTCTCCAGCTTCATCTAAGTTCGCATTTGGCTCATCAAGTATTACAAGTTTAGGATTACCATAAAAAGCTCTAGCTAGTCCTATACGTTGACGTTGGCCACCGGATAGATTGGATCCAGCTGAGCCAATATCAGTGTCATAGCCATCTTTGAATTTTAAGATGATTTCATGTCCACCACACATTTTAGCGGTTTCTATAACTAGCTCCGGGTCTATTTCTTCAGACATTCTAGCTATATTCTGCTTTATGCTTCCGTTAAACAGTTCAATACCTTGCGGTAAGTAACCTACGTGCTCACCAAAATTTTCTCTGTTCCATGTATAAACATCGCCGCCATCTAGTCGGACAGATCCAGAAGATTCTTTCCATACTCCAACAATTAATTTAGCTAGAGTCGATTTACCAGCGCCACTTGGACCAATGATGGCTAAAATTTCACCTGCAGCTAGCTCGAAAGACAGGTCTTTTAGTATATATTGCGGTATAGGAGGCTGAGGCCTCCCTTGTGGAACGGGAGCTGCGTAAGAAATATTTTCTACACTTAGGTTTCCATCAACGTGAGGAATAGGCATAGATTGATCTCTTGCTTGGTGCTGATCAAAAAAGTTATTGATGTTTTTGTAAGATTTTAAAGCTCCACTAACACTTTTCCACATCACAATAGCATTGTTAAATGGCGCAAGAGCGCGTCCCACTAGAATTGAACTAGCAATCATGCCACCAGTAGTCATGCCAACGCCGTTAGTGGTTACAACAACATATGCACCTGTTCCAGTGACCGCCATCTGCATTAGGTTACGAATGAATCCAGAAAAGTTAGAGATGATACCATTTCTGTAACTGGCAATAGATTGCTTACCTAAAGCTCCCTCGTTAAGTTTGGCCCAGTTTTTTCTAACATTACCAATCATACCCATTGCTTCAACGGCTTCAGAGTTTCTGTTGGCAACATCAGCTTGTCCCATACCTTTTATTGAAAATTCAGTTGCTTCTCCAAGTGTTTTATTAGTTGCTACAGCATTAAAAAAAGCAAAGCTTATAATAATCACCGCACCTGCGATTGTTATAAAACCAATATAAGGATGAATCATAAAGATCACAATGATGTACACAATAGTCCAGGGCGCATCAAAAAGCGTATTAATACCAGAGTGCTAGTCAAGAATGTTTTTAAAGTTTGAAAGTCTCTTAGCATTTGGCTAGATGCAGGATTAACACGCGTGGCAGAGGCCGAGATTGAATCCCCAAAAATCACAGGTGATAAATTGTTGTCTAGCCACTCACCAACCTTTATTAGTGTAAATGATCGTGCGATTTGTAATAGTGTGTGCACGAAGTAGATGCAGCCTATTATTATTGAAAGCATCAATAGGGTGCTTAAATTACCACTACCTATAACTCTATCTAGTACTTGCAATGAATAAAGCGGAGTTACTAACATCAATAAGTTAATAAAAAAAGCAAAGACAAAAGTGACTTGAAGAGCCTACTTACATTTTCCTAGCGCGATTTTCAAGGGATTGTGTTTTCCTTTTGATTCATTGGATTTATTCTGCATGGTCTACACTCTAGTAATAAAATTAAAAAATTATTCTTTGTTTAAGTATACATCTAAAAACACACATTAGCAATAAGTAAATTAAAATTAACCAAAATAATTAGATTTATTTTGCTTCACTGTGTGATAAAAGATCAATAAACACTAAATATAGATCTGATAAATCGCCGCATGTTAGCTCTATTTTGTATGCAGAGCTTGATGATAACCCTCTATATAAGCATGTTTTATTTAAATTAAAGGGAGGTGAGGTATTATTTTTTCTTAATAAATGCGTGTTATTGAGATTTCTCTCTATAAGAGCTGAAATATTTTCGATATTATGGTCTGTTCCTTTAACTAGTAACGCTATATTAGACGTATCGTTGTTAGGGGGAGTGAATTCTGCATGAAAACCATAGCTATCAGCAACGTTAGCTATAATAAATTTTGAAATCAGTAGATTGTCAGATAAATCAACTATGCTATTCCCTTGAATGGTAATTACTGACTCTCCAGAATTTTTTCCATGGAAATGTAATCCAGTTTTAATATTTACTCTCTCTAATGTTGCAACTATATCGCTTCTAAGATTTGCAAATTTATCTACGGGGTCTGTTGTGAATTTTTGATCTATGCTTGAAGATTGACCATCAATCCAGAAGCTTATTTCAGTAGCAAAGTCAATGGATTCGAGGTTTTTCAACTCTTTATTGTTAGAGAGTAGTGCCGTTAATCGTTGGCGACTATTATGTTTGCTGGATAAATTTTCACAGAAAAAAGTGGTAGTAGAGAAACTACGAAATGGGTCAACAAAATTTTTATTTTCAATAGTCTGCAAGCTGATTTCCTTAAGGTTAGCAAAAGGAAAGTTTTCCTCTAGGCTCTTGGCAGAACAGTCAATCTGTTTTAACAAGCCATCATCTCCTAGGTATTTAAAGGAAATAAATTGAGACTCATTATTATTGACTATTTCAAGTTCATTTCGTGATAATTTCATAATATTCTACTACCTATAAAATTATTTTGTTGCTATAACATGCTCTGCAATCTGTACGGCATTTAAGGCAGCGCCTTTGCGTAAATTATCTGTGCATATCCACATATTGAGGCAATTAGGGACAGTGCGATCATTACGAATGCGTGATATATACACGGCGTCATTTTCCACTGCCTCCACAGGAGTTACGTATTTTATTTCATTTTTTAGGTTAAACACAGAGACGCCATCGGCTTCTTCTAATAGTTCTTCTGCCTCTTTGGCGTTTATTTGATTTTGAAATTCCACGTTAACGGACATAGAATGAGAAACAAAAACAGGAACTCTAACGCATGTGACGGTAGATACTGCATGGTCACCCATTATTTTCTTTAGCTCTTGTTCAATTTTATATTCTTCATCGGTTGAAGAGTCGGATCTAAATTCGCCGATTTGCGGAAATAAATTAAAAGCAATTTGTTTAGGAAAGGCTTTTGGTTCTATATTCTCAAAAACAAACTTAGCTTTAGTTTGCATGTAAAGTTCATCCATTGCTGCTTTACCAACTCCAGATACTGATTGATAAGTAGAGACTACTATGCGTTTAATTTTTGCTGCATTATCTAAAGGCTTTAAAGCCACTGCTAGTGGAATAGAACAGCAATTAGGATTAGCAATAATGCCATCTTTAAAGCCTTTTAGTGCGGCAAGGTTGGCTTCAGGCACTATTAGAGGAACATCTTTATCCATTCTGAAATGCGAAGATTTATCAATTACTATACATCCCTTGCTGGCTGCAATTTCAGCATATCGCTTTGAAACTTCAGAGCCAGCGCAGAAAAACGCAATATCTATATTTGAGAAATTCAACTCACTCATTTGGTGAACTTTTACTGTATCATCACCAACGCTAACCTCTTTACCAACTGAATTTGACGAGGCTGCTGCTATTAGCTCCTGCATTGGGAATGATCTTTCGACTAAATAGTTTATTACTTCACGGCCAACATTACCAGTTGCTCCGACGACTGCGATTTTGTATTTTTTACTCATAAAATTTCATCAATTAGTTTATTGTTATTTATCCCACTTAATATATGGGTGTGAAAATGGAATACTGATTGTCCAGACGAAGCGCCTTTATTAGATACAATACGGTATTCTGTAGCGTTGTTTTTTTTGGCAATAATGGATATTTGTCTAAAGTAATGAGCTATTTCTTCATCACTAGCATTACTAGTAAAATCATCCAAATCTATGTAATTCCCTTTTGTTATTACAAGCAGATGAACCGGCGCAGCTGGATTAATGTCTTTTATTACTATTAGCTGCTCATCTTCGTATAGTTTTTCTGCTGGAATATCTCCGGCAATTATTTTATTGAAAATATTATTTGTGTTGTACATTTATTTTGTGTTTAAGAATTAGTGCGCATATAGTATTTAGATTCGGCTTCTTCTTCGTTTTGAGCTAATATAACATCAGAAAGTTCAAGGCCATTTTGCATGGCATGATATTCTCGTAGCTCAGTAGAAAAAAATCCAAATAAAAGCAATATAACTATATTGATAGAATAAGCAAGGTGAGAAGAGGCAAAGTTGCTGATCATAAGGTTAATAGCCAAGGTAGTTAAGGCAAGAAACCACATTCTATGATACAAGGCCCATAGATAATTGAATATTCCCGCCATAAACGAAAATCCTTGCTTGATCAATAGAGGAGAGTTTTCATCGTTGCTTGAATCAGTGTATACAGAGTATATATTCATAAGTTATCTTCAAATACTTGCAAATTCCAATATCTAGTAATTATGAAGGATTTATATAATTTATACAAGTTCTAATAGTCAAACATATAAAATATTTTCTGCGGCGGCATTATCTGAATCAGTAGAGTCCATTTCTGGATATTCTACTGATTTCAGTTCCTTTTGGCGGTGCAATAGAGTTATGACATTGATGAAGTTTTACTATGTAAATCACTAATCGAAGTCATCAATATAAATTACTCTGTATATGTTTCACCGGTCATTTCGATTTCTTCGTCATTACCTGGTTCTTCTGCAGCATCTGTGTTGTCAAATGTCATATCCTGTAGGCTATTTGAAATAGCTGCGTCAAAACCTGCATCTTCTTGGTTGGATCTAGCTGGTGCTGAATCGTTATTTTTCTCAGCCTCGTCAGCCATTTCGGATATTGTCATGCCACCACCGCCTGAGCCATCTAGTGGCCTTTCCATTAGGACATCTCCATTTAATGCTTCGTCAGCCGGTGGACGAGAAGTCACTTTTAAAGCTATGGCATCTTTTGCAGTTAAATAGCTACCGATGTTTCCATAAACAACATCAATAGACAAGGGGGTTGTATCTATTGTAGCTGGTAAAGCATCGACTTTGCGCGTAATCATACCTTCGGGCACAGGAAGTTTTTTCTGTTCAAAATACTCTGCAGACTTGAGCAAAGGTTTACCTCTATCGTAACCTACTGAATCTTGATGAATAATTACCTTCGTATCTAATATTTCGATATAAGAACTTAAGTCATGTTGTTGTAATTTTAGCTTAAAGTATACTTTATTCTCTGCATATCTATCAAGCGGATTGATTATTGGATTTTTTATTGACTCAATATGTTTAATATTTTCAATCTCTCTAATATCGATATCTACAACATCATTACCTGCAGCAATTGTTTTAAGGCTATCTAAAACAGCTTTTTGAATTAGCTCATTACGTTCAACAAGTTCTTTTATGTGCCCCTTAAGTTCAGCGCCTATATTGTTATTCTCAATTCCAAACATGGTTAGAGTGGTGTTTGTTTTCAGAACCTCTGCTATCGCCTTAGCGCCTTCAGCGCCTAAATCCTTTCCCTCAAGATGAAGGCGGCTTAGAGTGGTGTTTGTTTTCAGAACCTCTGCTATCGCCTTAGCGCCTTCAACACCTATATTGCCACCATAAAGATTAAGCATGGTTAGAGTGCCGTTTATTTTTAGAGCCTCCGCAAGTGCCACAGCACCTTCAGCACCTATATTGTTCCACGCAAGATCAAGTCTTTCTAGAGTGCTGTTTCCCTTTAGAGCCTCTGTCAATGCCTCTGCGCCTTCAGTGCCAATCTTGTTACCACCAAGATCAAGCGAGGTTAGGGTGCTGTTTTCTTTCAGAGCCTCTGCTAGTGCCGCAGCGCCTTCAGAGCCTATGTTGTTACGAGCAAGATTAAGCGTGGTTAGAGTGGTGTTTGTTTTTAGAGCCTTTGCAAGTAGCACAGCGCCTTTATTACCTATATTGTTACTCAGAAGAGCAAGTGAGGTTAGAGTGTTGTTTTCTTTCAGAGAATCTGCCAGTGCCTCGGCACCTTCAGCGCCTATAGCGTTACGAGCAAGATTAAGCGTGGTTAGAGTGGTGTTTGTTTTTAGAGCCTTTGCAAGTAGCACAGCGCCTTTATTACCTATATGGTTACACTGAAGATCAAGCTCAGTTAGAGTACCGTTTTTTTTCAGAAAAATTGCCAGTCCGGCAACCCCATCATCGCCTATATCATTACCTCCAAGATTCAGCGAGGTTAGAGCACTATTACCTTTGCCGCACAGAGCCACTGCCAGCTCTGTAGCTAAATGCTCGCCGCCCAGACTGAAAAAAAAATCAAGCGAGGTTATTTGAGCTCTTTCCTCTGGGGTAAAGCTTAGAAATTGTTGTAAATTAGTACATCTAGTCATTTTGTTATCTCTATTTATTGTTTTCTAGTATTATTTTCTATGAAAGCAGAGGAAAACCCCCCTCTAGCTCGCGCTATAAGATAAATTGATATAAAGTATATTATATATTTTATTAATTAATATCAACTAATATTTTCGGATCGACAAGAAGGAACTAATTTATTGCTAAATAAATAGTTCTGCTTTATTTTTAGGACGCTAGTTTGTGTTTATAAATAATTTAAATTTATTCTAATGAAAAAAATACTATCTCCGTTGATCATTGCATTGTTGATTATTCTTGCCGTAGTTGCCGTGCAATATAATTACCATAAGCCGGTAATAAAGGTAAAGCAGCTCAATAACCTTGGAAAGCCAGGGAAAATAGCCCGGTCAATAAAGGAGGTTTTAGAGGAGAGATACCGTGTTGTTATAGCTAATGAAGATTATGATATCGTAATTAATGACGTATTTGGTTCGGAGAGCATAAAGGATATATTTAATCCAGATGCCATTAAAATATTTCATACTAGTGAAGCCTATTTACCAAATTTAGATGATTATGATTTAGCTATAGGATTTGATCGAGTCGAAGATCCCAAATATATTAGGTACCCTAATTACTATAATGAGAAAGTAAGGGTAACAGATCTTCCAAGAGAAGGGCAGGGCGAGTGTAATCCAAGCAAAGAAACTTTTGCCTGCTTTCTAGTAAGTAATGGTAGCAAGGGAGCTACCGGCTATGATGGTACGTATATGGAAGGTATTAAGCTTAGAGATGATTTGTTTCATAAGCTATCTGAGTATAAATGGGTAGCAAGTGGTGGTCATCATTTGAATAATATTGGTGGACCTATTCCACATAAAAATAATAAAACTAAGAAATGGCTAGCTCAGTGCAAATTTATTATTTCCTATGAAAATCAAAAACATAACGGATATTTAACGGAAAAAGCTTTTCAGGCATATTGGGGCGGTGCTATTCCAATATATTGGGGAGATCAGAGTGGTATGTCAGATATCAATAAAGACGCACTGATTTATGCAGATGATTTTAAGTCAGAAGAAGATTTAATTGAATATATCAAAAAAGTTGATAATGATGACGAGCTATATTGTAAGATATGGAATCAGCATCTGGTAACTAATCCAGAGATGAACTATGAAGTCATCAGGAATAAGTTGCGTACTAAGCTCTTTAAAATCATCGATTCTAAGCTTGCTATATAGATATTATTTTCAAGGGGGCTTCAGTATTTGGATCGCTCTACGTGCTGAATGATTTTTTTAGTGCGAAGTGAATTAATAATAGTATCTATATGATCGGCAGATTTTACTTCAACATCAAATGTTAACTCAAAATAGTCGGAGTTACGGCTGATGATTTTGAAGTTTATGATATTCCCTCCGTCACGAGCTATCTCATTTGAAATAGTAGCAAGGCCAGAAGATTTATTTAATAAAATAACGCTAATTCTACATACGAACGGAATCTTGGACGCATTGCTGTCCCAGGTTAGGTTTATGATGCGCTCTGGCATACTGGCAAAATTATTTAACATATCGCAATCCGAGGTGTGGATAGTAACGCCACTGCCTGTATGAATAACGCCTACTATCTTGTCACCAGGCAATGGGTGACAGCACTTTGCGTAGTGCATTGCCATTCCAGAGATCAGGCCCTTGATTGGAACTGCATTATCATGCTTCTCATCTGGGGCTGCCTTTTTCTTCCTAAACTTCAGGAGATCTAAGGTAGAGCTAAGTTTGTTTTTTTGAGGCAGAGCTTGTTTTAGTACTTCTTCGCGGGTTATGGTGCCATCGCCAATTGCAAATAACAATTCATCCAGGGATTTGTTAAAGAATTTACAAGCTGTTTCTAACGCTTTGGTTTCATTCGCAATTTTAGCGCCTTTTAGGGTCTTGCTGATGATACCGCGCCCAAGTTTAATATATTGTTCTTGTCTTTGGCTAGTAATAACTTTTCTAATCTCTGAGCGGGCTTTGCCTGTAACTACAAATTTTTCCCATGAAGGAGATGCTGTTTGATTCTTTGAAGTGATGATTTCTACCTGGTCACCATTCACCAGCTGAGTTCTAAGGGGTACTATGCGACCATTAACTTTAGATCCAATACAAGAATTCCCTATATCAGAATGTACCATGTAAGCAAAATCTACAGTTGTAGCGCCTTTGGGTAGAGAGATAAGATTACCTTGCGGAGTAAAACAAAATACTTGGTCGTAATACATAGCAAGCTTGGTGTTTTGTAGCACGGACTCTGCTTCACAGCCTTTTTCCTGTTCTAATATTGCGATCAGTTCTCGAATCCAAGTGTAATGAGTGTTGTCAGTCATATCATCCTGACCTTGTTTGTAGCGCCAATGAGAGGCCACTCCAAGTTCTGCAATATCATGCATTTCTTGTGTTCTAATCTGAATCTCAATTTTATGCATAAATGGGCCCATAACAATCGTGTGCAAGGACTGGTATCCATTGGCCTTTGGGGTGCTTATAAAATCCTGAAAATTACCAGGAACCATTTTATAGGCAGAATGCACTATTCCTAATGCACGATAGCAATTTTCTACGCTATCTACTACTACTCTAAATGCTACAATATCTAGTAGCTGATCAATACCAACATTCTTCTGTTTCATTTTCATCCAAGTAGAGTAGGCAGTTTTTCTTCGGCCATATACTTCTGCATTTGGAATGTCTGCGGAGATAGTTTTCTTTATTTCATCAACAATTTGCTCAACAAAATTACCTTTATCGCTTTCAATGCTTGCAAAACGATTTAAAATAGACTCCCTAACTTCTGGATTTAATATTCTAAAACAGATATCTTGTAGTTCAACTTTAATTTGTTGGACGCCTATTCTTTCGGCCAGTGGCGCGTAGATCTCCATTGTTTCTAGAGCAATACGCTTTCTTTTTTCTTCCTTTTTGATGAAGTCAATTGTACGCATATTGTGCAAGCGATCCGCCAGTTTAATGAGTAAAACTCTGAGGTCGTCACTCATTGCTAGAAGCAATTTGCGAAAATTTTCCGCCTGGCGTACGTTATCTGGTTTAAATTCAATTTTTGTAAGCTTGGTGACACCATCGACGAGTTTTGCTATTTCTGGGCTAAAATTATCTTCAATTTCTTTTAGAGTCAGGTCAGTGTCTTCAATAGTATCATGTAAAATGGCTGTTACTATTGAGTCAGAATCTAGGTGCATTTCAGCTATTATTGCTGCAACTTGCAAAGGGTGGTAGTAGTAGGGCTCTCCTGAAGAGCGTTTTTGTGAACCATGATATTTTATAGCAAACTCAATAGCCTTCCGTACCATTTGTTCATCGATTTTCAATCCCGAAACTTTGCATTTGTCTATCAGTTCTTGTGGTTCCACTAAGCATCCTTTTATTATTCATTTAATAAATATGATATCTTCTTGGGCGGATATTTACAATAAAAACCTGCTTAATTAATGATGTTTTAAGTTGTCTATATCAAATAAATCCAATCTAGATTTGCAGATTATAAAATTACAGAGAAATATAGTTATTAATGATCCGTGAGTTGTTCATAGTTGTTTTCAGCTAGTGGGCTTACCGAGTCAGGTTCGACTGTTACTATTACCTCTGGTGAAGACAGTAAAATTTCTTCTGGTGAGGGTGGTAGTTTTTTTCAGGCGAGGTCATTAAGTATGTGTCAGGTAATGTTGATTGGGAGATTAGGTCATTTAATTTATTGGTTAATTCCTGGTCAAAAAAATTTCTGGGTTGTGGTAAATCATCTACTGTGATCGTATCATTAGCATCGCGTTCTATAACAGGTGTAAGATGTAAGTTACCGAAGTTGTAATTATCTTCATGAGCTAAAAGCAAACCTTTTAGATCGACGTAAGTTGACTTAGTGTGCTCTAGATTAGCCTGAATAGCTAGCGATCCTGGGGTATCAAGAGTGTTTCTGCTTTCAGTTACATACCCAGCTATTTTTTCTGGAGAGATATTGATATTATCAGTTATATCGGGCTGATATCGAGTTAAATCGCTTGTTATTAAAGTTATTTCTTGTTTTTGTCCAACGCATAAAGAGTACAGGTAGCTTCCGCAGCTATATAAAACAACTTCCGCATTTATAGATTATTTTTCTCATAATGGAGTAATAGCTAAATGAATTAAAGTATAGGCTAGGATTCTATGGGTGATATCCTAGTGCTATATATTATATAAGCAAAATTATATAAACAAAAGGAGCTTTGCATTATTCGTGCAAAACTCCTTGAATTGTTTGTATCTAAACAACGTTGATTAAAACTAGCTTTCTAGTCTTCTTCTACGATTATTTTTTCTGATACGTCTTTCTGTTTCTTGTTGTTCGCGAACTTTCTTCACTGAAGGAGGTTCATGAAAACGAGACATCTTCATCTTACGGAAAACAAGCTCTCTTTGCATCTTTCTCTTAAGATCACGGATTGCTTTTTCACCATTTCCGCCATGTACACTTATTAATACGGCCACTAGATATTACCTCCTTACAGGCATTATGTTGAATTATTCAATTATTATCTATATAGTTATCATTTAAGTCAAGGAAAAAGGTAAGAAAATGACAGATTTTGCAAAAAAACACGCAGAAGCCAAGATAAAATTGTTTCAATCGCTTGCAAAAAATCTCGAACAGGAGGCTTGGTCGAAGGAATTGATTGCTCACTGCGAGCTAGAATGCAAGATGAGTCCAGGATACCATCACATCCTTTTCTTGGAAGGGGGGGCGCAAATGTTAGACGAATTTGAAAGCTGGCAAGATGATATCATGCTTCAGGAATTGATGAGTAAAGAGCGTCCTCAGAAGATCCGTGAACAAATTGCTCTGGCCTTGGAGACTAGAATAATCAATATCATTTCAAAAAATGCCCTAATACATATCAGTTCAGCTTTAGCTTTGCCATCGAAGATCTTGGTTGGGAGCGAGGCATCTTGCAGGACTTGTGATGCAATATGGAAATATGCTGGTGATAAATCCACGGATTTTAATTTTTATACAAAGAGAGGTCTTCTGTTGCCCGTGTACCTCTCAGCAAAAGCTTTTTATATCTCTGATGAGTCCGATGATCATAAGGATACTAAAGAATTTATAAAAAATGCACTTGATAATATTATTAATATTGCTAGTTTAAAAAATCGAATTCATTTGCCTAAACTAGAAGATATACCTATATTAAGACTCTTTTCATAGAAAATTAAATTATGACAGATAACAAGCACTACCCAGACATAAAATCCAACGTAGATTTCCCATCAATAGAAAATGAAGTTTTGAATTATTGGAAGGAGAATAATATCTTCCAGAAATCTATTGATAATCGAGACGCTAATAAAGGCGACCAAAACAACGAGTTTGTTTTTTACGATGGTCCTCCATTCGCTAATGGCTTACCTCATTATGGACATCTGCTAACTGGTTTTGTAAAGGATGCATATGCAAGATATCAAACCACAAAGGGCAAAAAAGTTGAGCGTAGATTTGGTTGGGATTGTCATGGTTTGCCAGCAGAAATGGGCGCAGAAAAGGATCTAGGTTTTTCTGGAAGAATTGCAATTAGTGAATTTGGTATTGATAAGTTCAATGATTATTGTCGCAAGTCGGTAATGAAATACTCAGAAAGCTGGGAAAAATATGTTAATCGTCAAGCGCGTTGGGTGGATTTTCAAAATTCTTACAAAACCATGGATAAGAATTACATGGAATCTGTTCTTTGGGCCTTTAAAGAGCTGTATAATAAGGGGCTAGTTTATGAGTCTATGCGCGTTATGCCATATTCATGGGCCTGCGAAACTCCGTTATCGAACTTTGAAACTAGACTAGATAATTCATATAGAGAGAGGGCTGATAAAGCCGCTACTGTTTCTTTCGACTTGAAAGAAGCTCCCAAAGGAGCTCCTTCAGGTTGTGATGCATATAAAATTTTAGCATGGACAACAACTCCATGGACATTGCCTTCTAATCTAGCTTTAGCAGTTGGTAGTAAGATGGATTATGCCTATGTTGTTAAAGATAATGTTTGTTATGTAATTGCTAGCTTTGCTATTAGCTCATACTCTAAAGAATTGGGCGTTAATGAAGACACAAAAATCATCAAATTAAATGGGTCAGATCTGGTTGGTTTACAGTACAAACCATTATTTGACTATTTTAAAGATAATGCTAATAGTTTTAAAATAATCAGCGCAGATTTCGTTACTGAAGGCGATGGTACAGGAATTGTTCATTTAGCCCCAGGATTTGGTGAAGATGATCAGTTAGTCTGTCAGGACGAAGGTATAGAGCTAGTATGCCCAGTAGATAATGCTGGTAAATTTACTAGTGAAGTATCAGATTTCAAAGGAATGCAAGTTTTTGAAGCAAATGATCCGATTATTATCAAGCTAAAAGAGCAGGGCAATTGGCTGAAGACAGAGCAATATATTCACAACTATCCACATTGCTGGAGAACAGATACTCCTCTGATATATAAGGCGGTACCTTCTTGGTATGTTAAGGTGACAGCGTTTAAAGATAGAATGGTTGAATTAAACCAGCAAATCAACTGGATACCAGGCAATGTTAAGGATAATTTGTTTGGTAAATGGTTGGAAAATGCACGCGATTGGTCCATTAGCCGTAATCGTTTTTGGGGAACTCCAATACCAATTTGGAGATCTGATGATCCGGCTTATCCAAGGATGGATGTATATGGATCTATTGAAGAATTGGAGAAGGATTTTGGGGTGAAAGTAGATGATCTGCATAAACCTTATATTGATGATTTAACACGCCCAAATCCAGATGATCCGACAGGCAAGTCTGTAATGCGCAGGGTGTCTGATGTATTTGATTGTTGGTTTGAAAGTGGATCTATGCCGTATGGCCAGGTGCATTACCCATTTGAAAATAAAAATTGGTTTGAAACTCACTTCCCAGCTGATTTTATTGTAGAATATTCAGCTCAAACAAGAGGGTGGTTCTATACTTTGATGGTACTATCGACAGCTTTGTTTGATAGACCTCCATTTTTAAACTGTATATGTCATGGTGTGATCTTGGATTCTACTGGACAAAAGCTATCTAAGCGCCTAAATAACTACGCTGATCCCATTGAATTATTTGAGAAATATGGTGCTGATGCGCTCAGAGTAACTATGTTGTCTTCTACGGTAGTTAAAGGACAGGAGTTGCTTATTGATAAAGAAGGAAAGATGGTTTTTGATGTTTTGCGTTTATTCGTAAAACCAATATGGAATGCTTATCACTTCTTCTGTTTGTATGCTAATAGCGACAAGATCAAAGCAGAAACAGCATTTACTTCTGATAATGTATTGGATCGCTATATTCTTTCAAAGCTAAAAATCACTGTAAGCTCAATAGAAAACGCAATGGATGAATACGACACCCAAGCTGCGTATGAAGCTGTTTCTGGCTTTTTTGAGGTCTTAAATAACTGGTATATAAGAAGAAGTAGAAGCAGGTTCTGGAAATCAGAAAAAGATGACGACAAAGTTGCAGCTTATAATACTCTGTACACTGCCTTAAACGTAATGACTAAGGCTATGTCTTCTTTACTTCCATTGATTTCAGAGCATATATATCTAGGAATAAATGAAAACAAAACTGGTAGTGATAGTGTTCATTTAACGGATTTCCCTAATTTAGATCAGGTTAATGTTGATGCTGAATTAGTAGAGGTAATGGATCAAGTATTGGATATTTGCAGCTCTGCCTTGTTCATCAGAAGCAGCGAGAATATACGTGTTAGACAGCCTTTATCTTCTATAAATATCATCACTAATAATAGTGCTACCTTTAAAGATTTCGAAGACATTATCAAAGACGAAATTAACGTAAAATCAGTATCTTATAGCGATGATTTAACAGAATTTGCTGATAGAAAACTGTCAATTAAATTCCCGATATTGGGCAAAAGATTACCGTCTAAAATGAAAGAGATTATTGGTCAATCACGTAGCGGTAAATGGGAATATGATGGAAGTAAACTTGTAGTCGCCGGAGAAGAATTATTGCCAGAAGAATATTCTTTGGTTTTAGAGCCAAGGCTGGCAAAGGGTACTAAGTCATTATCAAATAATCAAGGAATGATATCTTTGGACTTAGTTATCACAAAAGAACTTGAAGATGAAGGTATTGCGCGCGATATAATCAGGCTAGTGCAACAGGCAAGAAAGGATGCAGAATTTGATGTATCAGACAGAATTAAACTGGAAATTAAGTCTAGCTTAGATCTTTCTACTGTGCTTGCAGCGCACAGCGATTTAATAGCTGAACAAACTTTGAGTCAGCTAGATCAAGGATTTGCCCCTGACTATAAGACAGAAGCTCCATTGCTGGATAAAACGATCGAGATAGCAGTGAAGCGCTAATTAGATTCATTTTACACAATAAGTTTGGAGTCCTTCCGGGTTTATCCCGGAATCTAAAGAAGATGCAATAGATGCGTAAACCTGGGTTCAGTATGACGGTGGTGGTTATTCAGGATGACTTTAATCGCAAGTCTTCATTGCAATTTACTATATATAGTAAATTATTGTGAGTAGGGGCGTTGTTGCTCCTAGCTCTACTATCCATATCTTACTAACAATCTCTTGTCACACTGAACTCGATTCAGTGTCTATGTTAGATTTCAGATCAAGTCCGAAGGTTTAACTCCTAGCAATACTAAACAACTATCTCAGTCGCACTGAACTAGATTCAGTGTCTATGTTAGATTGTAGATACATACTGGGTGGCGTATGTTCCTCATCGTGCTAAACAACTATCTCAGTCACACTGAACTAGATTCAGTGTCTATGTTAGATAATTGGTTAATACTGGAAGGGACAAAGACACTGCCTCCAATATATAATGGGCACCTAGTTTTATTAGATGCTAATCCCTAGAGGCTTCTTATTTTGCCTCTTTACAGCTGGTGTTTGCCCTGGTGGGCTTACAGAGCGTGAACTATCTCTGTTCTTCGCAAGCATTGGGTTTAATGTAGGTCGCATAGATCGGGCTATTTTAACGGATGGTGTTTTACCTGCTGGGCTTATAGAGCGTGAACTATCTCTGTTTTCAGCAGGGTCTAATGCAGATCTAAGAGATCGGGTTCTTTCATTAGCTCTATCTCTGCTGGGGCTTTGTTCTCTTTCACTGCTGCGGCTTTCTCTGTCAGCTATTTCTGCTTTTGCTTCTGGGGAATTCGACAAAGCTTTAATAGAATTATTTATTCTTTCTAGACTGCTTCCTGCGATACTATAGTCTTCTAATCTAAATAGTAGCTTTTTAGCTGTACTTACTAGCGTTTTGCCGTTAGTTAAGTCGTTAGATAGAGTGCTGACTATCTGCTCTTTGTGATTTTTTACATATTTTGGGCATTCTCTTTGTAAATCTGCTATTCCTGGAGCTAGAAATTCAATCACTTTGTCGCTTTTATTGACGATATTTGGGTGTTTTTGATGCACCACTGATATGGCTTCCAAAATCATAGGGCTAGCATTAAGTTCTTTGCCAAATTTAGAAGTGAATGTTTTATCGAACTTATCATCTAAGCCCGAAAATTTATTAGACGTTAAACTAGGATCAATTACATATTCACCCTCTTTTAACCCCAGCTCTGTGTTAATTTTCTTTGAGACAAATGCTTTTATTTTGTTATTTAGTTCTTTGTCGTTTGAGTATGCGGACTGAATGACTTCATCGGATAGATTTATATTATTTGAAATTTTTTGTGCAATTTTTTCTTTTTGCTCTTTTGGCAAGTCCAGCATGTTGTTGTTATTGTCTGTGTAAAATGCTTGGATAGAATTCTCTATTAGCTTATATTGCACTTTTTCAGAAGATAGCTCGAGTTGGCCTTCCAGGGTTGATGTTTTATCAAGCAACTCTTCTTTGAATTTGTTCACTTCATTTTCAAAATCTTCATATAATGCTACTGAATCTGGGTTTGCTTCTTTCCCTTTTTCAATAGCTTCTGATATTTCTTGTTCGGTTGCTGTTAGGCTTACAACTGGTAGTTTTGCACCATTTCTTTCTTTGACACTTTCTTTGGAATTAACAACTTTAGGATCTGAGTAAATAAGAGATGTTACGGCGTCAGCAAGATCATTTTCACATTTCTCATTTATCTTCCCATTATGGCTTGTTAGTATTTTGATAAATTCGCTTGCGATGTAACCTTTTATTCCAACTAAATCATTTCTTAGAATTTGAATGTCTTTGTCTATGTCGTTTGGTGTCTTTGCCATCATCAAGCTCTCTATAAATAGATAGTATTAATACCAGTTTGATATAGATTTTCAATATTAGCAAGAATCATCTATATTAGAGCTTGATAATGACATTTCTTATAGTTTTTATGTCCTAAAAATTAATTTAAAAGACCGTCTAATTTTCCATCGCTTTCTAGGGCATATAATTCATCACAACCACCAATATGTTTGTCATCAATGAATATTTGTGGAACTGTACGCTTTCCACCGGCTTTGGCAATCATTTCCTCGCGTGATTTATCATCTGTAATAATGATTTCTTCAAACGGAGCTTCTTTACGCTTTAATAGCATTTTAGCGCGTGTGCAATATGGGCATATTGGCGTGGAGTAGATAATAATTTTTTTCATTTGTTGGCCTCTTGTTAAAAATCTATTATGGTATAACAGTGTAGGAAAATGATATAATATTACCGAGTTTTGTCAATGAGTGAATTTAAGATAAAATCTGATCATAAGCCAAGTGGAGACCAACCTCAAGCCATCGCCAAGTTGCTACAAGGTCTAGATGCGGGAGATAAGTCTCAGATGCTGTTAGGGATTACAGGATCTGGTAAGACCTACACAATGGCAAACGTTATTGAAAAGACGGGGCGTCCTGCTTTGGTTATGGCTCATAATAAGACTCTGGCAGCCCAATTATATTCAGAAATGAAAGATCTTTTTCCAGAAAATGCAGTGGAGTATTTTGTTTCTTATTATGATTATTATCAGCCAGAAGCATATATGCCCAGAACTGATACTTTTATCGAGAAAGACTCTTCTATCAATGAACAGATTGATTTGCTGAGACACTCTGCAACTCGTTCGCTGATGGAAAGGAGGGACGTTATTGTTGTATCGTCTGTTTCTTGTATATATGGACTTGGTTCGCCAGAGTTATACTCGCAAATGACCTTAAAAATAAATGTGGGCCAGTCATTTAAGCGAAATGATTTATTGAATCAATTGGTAGATTTACAATATACTCGTAATGATATTGCTTTTGAGCGCGGTTCTTTTCGTGCTGTTGGTGAAAATGTTGATATCTTCCCTTCGCATTATTCAACTAGAGCCTGGCGCTTATCTTTTTTTGGCGACGAAATTGAATATATTAGTGAATTTGATCCTTTGACGGGAGAAAGGCATAGAAAATTAGAAAGTGCAGTCTTATATGCTAATTCCCATTTTGTTACTCCTGAATCAGTAATCAAGGCAGCCATATCTGCAATTTCTGACGAATTACAGGACAGGCTAGTTTCTTTAAAGGAGCAGGGAAAGGACCTTGAGGCCCATAGGCTTAACCAAAGAACTCAATATGACATGGAAATGCTGCAAGCAACAGGAAGCTGCAAAGGCATTGAAAATTACTCTAGGTTTTTGACGGGGAGAGCTCCAGGCAAACCGCCACCAACTTTATTTGAATATTTGCCAGAAGATGCTCTTTTATTTGTGGATGAATCGCATGTAATGGTCCCTCAAATTAGGGCGATGTATAATGGTGATAGAGCCCGCAAAAGTTCATTGGTGGAGTATGGATTTAGACTACCATCAGCTTTGGATAATAGGCCATTAAAGTTTGAAGAATGGCTTACTTATAGGCCTCAAACTATTTTTGTCTCAGCAACCCCAGGACCATTTGAGCTCGAAGAAACTGGAGGTGAAATTATAGAAATGATCATTAGGCCAACGGGGCTTCTTGATCCAGAATGTATTGTGCGCCCGGCAATAACGCAGGCTGAGGATTTGGTTGGCGAGATCAGAGATACGATAGCAAAGGGTTTACGCGTTTTGGTAACAACATTGACTAAGAAAATGTCCGAAGATTTGAGCGTATATTTGCAAGAGACTGGGTATAAAGTAGAATATCTGCATTCGGCTATACAAACTCTAGAGCGTATAGAAATCATTAAAAGCCTACGTAAAGGCGATATAGATGTTATTGTTGGAGTGAATTTGCTTAGAGAAGGTCTAGATATTCCTGAATGCGGTTTGGTTGCGATACTAGATGCCGATAAAGAAGGTTTCTTGCGATCAGAAACTTCACTTATCCAAACTATAGGAAGGGCCGCTAGGAATAGCGAGGGTAGGGTGATTCTTTATGCTGATAAAATGACGGACTCTCTTGAGGTAGCCTTGCGAAAGACAAATAATCGTAGACAAGCTCAAAACGAACATAATCAAAAACACGGCATTGTTCCCAAAACTATTACTAGTAAAATTCATGCTCTTGTGGAGCTTAAAAAACTGGAAAAAATAACTGGAGCAAAGGAAGAAGAGGCAAAAGAAATTATTTCAAATCCAGCAAAATTACAAAAATATATTGAAATACTTCGTAAGAAAATGCGCGTTGCTGCAAAAGAATTAGAGTTTGAAGAGGCCGCAGAAATACGCGACCAAATCAATACATTAGAGGAAGCAGCGATGGAGCTACTTTAAGATATTTAGCTATATTTACTTATATTTATAGTTTCTCTAAGTAAAATTTTTCAGGATCTCTTAGGTCGAGCATTTTGTAATTTTGATCAAATAGTTTATTTGCTTTATTCAAAGAATGCAAATATCGGTAAGCTGCGCTAAATTTATTTTCTGGCATTTTAACTATAATATTTTGGTCTAGGTGCAAATCCCAGCGTCTGTTGCCCATTCTTACGGCTGAACGTACATTTGTTGCAAGCTCTGGATATGCGTTCAACTCATCAATTAAGTGCTTAGCATAGATGTTAGCATCATTGCCAACTACCTGAACTAGGTTGCTAAATCCATTATTATATTTGGAAATACGATTACCTTCTTCGTCAATAATATATAATTTTTGTTTAAATTGCCAAATAGCAAGAGGCGTTCGCTCGGTAATGGCAATATATAAAGTTGATGGTAGTTGTCTTTCAATGATAGCTGATTTAACCCATGAATGCGCCTCTAAGCGATCTTTGACATCATGCATGTTAATAGCAAAAATAGGGGTGCCAGTATCTCCATCAATGGCAGCAATTATATCTTCATATGGAGTATTTATTGGACCTTCAAGGATAATTTTCTCTAAAACAAATCCATTGTTCGTAGATTGTTGATAGAATAAATTCCACGCATTATTTTTAACTCCTTTGAATATATCAGTAAATAAGAATAAGCCCACGAGTAGAAGGCTGGATATTTTTAGCAATAAAACTGTTCGATGATAATATATTACTACCCTTCGACGGAAAGATAAGTTGCGATTTTTAGCTAATTTTTTTGATTTTTTCATTATTCAAACTTCGCTGATTCTAAAACTAACTTTACTAAACTAGTATAATCTATGGATTGTGTGGCAGCTATCTCCGGACAAATGGATAATGGAGTCATGCCAGGATGAGTGTTGATTTCTAGCATGTAGAGTTCTTGCTCTTCTTCATTATATATAAACTCAACTCTAATAAGCCCCGTGCTGCATTCAAAAATATTGCATGCATGTTCAGAGATTTTTAGTGCTTTATCATAAATAGCAGCGGAAACCGGAGCAGGGCATAGATGCTGTGCAAAACCTTCGGAGTATTTAACTTCATAATCGTAAAAGCGCTTACCTTGTAGCAACTTAATCTCTAAAGCTCCCAGCGCCTTTCCATTTAATACGGCAACTTGTAGTTCGCGGCCTTTAATATATTGTTCAACAATGATTTCGCCATACGGAAAGCTATATTCTGCAAAAGAAAAAATATCTTCTTCAAAAACCATTTCAACTCCAACACTTGAACCTTGAGAAGTTGGCTTGATTACATATGGCCGTTTCATTGGATCTGATTTAATATTGTCAGATTTCTTTATAAGTACAGATTTCGCGATCTTGATATTATTGGCTTGAAAAATTTCCTGAGACTTTTTCTTATTAAATGCAAGGCTAGAAGCCATGACCCCAGGGCCAGTATAAGGAATTCTCATAATGTTTAATAGGCCGGGAATGCAACCATCTTCGCCATATGTGCCATGCAATGCATTATATACTAAACCTGGTTTTAATACCTGTAGAACTTGAGCAATATTCGCGCCCATATCTATAAAAGTCACTTGGTGACCAAGGTCAATTAGAGAATTTATTATTCCATTTGAAGACATAAGAGATACTTCTCTTTCGGCAGACATACCCCCTCCAAGCACCGCTATATGCTGTTTACTTGGATTTGCTTGAAATTTAAAATCTAATATATTTTGACCATTTACTTCTAAGTCTTTTAAAAAATCAGAATGGTTTTGCTTTTTAGCCGCTAATATTGTTGATATTGCCTTATGTTTAGTATTAAGCATTTCTACCTATTCTTTTAATTTCCCACTGAAGCTCTACGCCAGAATGTTTTTTAACTGAGCTCCTAACAAATTCTCCCAGATCTTCCATGTCTTGTGCAGTTGCTTCGCCATTATTAATCATAAAATTACAATGCTTAGAAGACATAGATGCGCCTCCAATTTGTTTGCCTCTAAGACCTGCTGCATCAATTAATTCCCAAGCTTTATGTCCAGGCGGGTTTGCAAAAGTACTCCCACCAGTTTTTTCAGTTATAGGTTGAGTGCTTTCTCTGCTTTGATTGATCTTATCCATTTCTTCTTTTATAGAGGATGCATTGCCTTTTCTTGTCTTGAATATAATTTTAGTAAAAATTAAGCCTTCTGGCAAAGCATTATGTCTATAGGAAAAGCCAATATCTTTAGATGGAATATTATGAACACTACCTTGTTGATCTACGGCTTCTACAGAAAGCACAATATCTTTAAACTCATTGCCATATGCACCAGCGTTCATGGCAACGCCTCCTCCAGTAGTTCCTGGTATTCCAACCAAAAATTCAAATCCTGCAAATGAATTTGCTTGAGCGAATTTCGCTAAATTAAAGTTAAGGCAAGCAGCACCAACGGATAATGTACCATCAGCAAGTATTTCAATGCCCGTGAAGTTACGTCCAAGTTTTACTACCACGCCTTCTATGCCTTGATCTCGAACAATAATATTAGAACCAGCACCAATAACAGTTACAGGTAGTTTTTTTATGTTATCTTTCAAGAATTCAGACAAATCTTCAACGTCATGTGGCTTGAAAAAAATATCAGCCTCTCCGCCAACTTTCAGCCAAAGTAAATGCGCAAGGTTATAGTTTGGTTTGCAAATTCCTTTAGTCATCTATCTTATCTTTCCTTCAGAAGCATTGGCAATTGATTTGCCCAATTAGTAATTGTTCCTGCTCCCATTAACATAACTATATCCCCATTTTTAGCTGTAGAACTAATTATATCAGCTATATACTCATGATTAGGTATAAACTCTGATTTAATGCCAGTTTTTGCTATTGATGTAGCTAGATTCTTACCATCTGCTCCATCAATTGGAGATTCCCCAGCTGCATAAACATCAGTGATATAAACATTATGAGCGTCACTAAAACAATTGGAAAAATCTTCCCACAGATTTTCTAGCCTAGAATATCTATGAGGTTGGAATATAGCGATTACTTTGCCACCTTGCTGCTCAGCAATTAAGCGAGCTGTGGATAAAGCGGCCTTGATTTCCACCGGATGGTGCGCGTAATCATCAATAATTTCCGCCCCATTATGTTTACATATTTTAGTAAAACGTCTTTTAACGCCATGGAAGTTTTTAAAGCCTTCTTGGATTGTGCTTACGCCAAAATCTAGTTCTACTCCAATAGCAACAGCGGCAAGAGCGTTTAGCACGTTATGTTTACCAGCAGTCGGTAGAGTGATGTTTTCAATGATGGTAGTTTTAGTGTCATTGGGTAGTTGTATTTTGATATCAAATGTAGATGATTCTATATCAAGCTTGATGTTATAGGCTATAATATGAGCGTTTTCTGAATCTATTCCGTAAGTGATTATGCGCCTTTCGGTGACTTCTTCGACTATATTTCTTACGACTGGATGATCAACACATGCTACGCCAAAACCATAAAATGGTAAGTTACGCATGAAGCTCTTAAAGGCTTCGATCAAAGTCTCGAAGTTTTTATAATAGTCCATATGTTCTGGATCTATATTTGTTATAACACCTATTGTTGAGGGGATTTTAATAAAAGTAGCATCAGATTCATCTGCTTCCGCAATCAGATAGTCACTTTGTCCGAGATAGGCATTAGTAGATCTATTGTTAATTATACCACCATTGATTACTGTTGGATCAAGTTTTGCAGCTTCAAACAAGCAGGCTACTAGAGATGTTGTTGTGGTTTTGCCATGCGAACCTGATATAGCAATAGAGCATTTGAGGCGCATAAGCTCAGCTAGCATCTCTGCGCGTCTAATAACAGGAACTTTTCTTTTTCTAGCTTCAATCACTTCCGGATTGTTTTCTTTGATTGCACTAGATACTACAACATAGGATGCATCCTTTATGTTGCTAGCTTGGTGCCCTGCAAATATTTTGATTCCTATTTGTTCTAGCCTTTGTGTGTTGTTGTTGGATTGTAGATCCGATCCTTGAACTTTGTAGCTAAGATTATTCATAATTTCGGCAATGCCACTCATTCCTATTCCGCCAATTCCTACGAAATGAATTATGTCTAGTACGCCTTTTTTACGTTTTATTTCTAATAATAACATATTATGTATTTTTCTTGATTATGCTGCAAATATACTACTTACTAATAGTGACAAAAGCAACCGCAAAAGGCTGGTCATCCGACAAAGATACATGAATTTTGTGCCCTGAAATATCCGGATATATTTCAGGAGCAAGTATTATTGTAGGAGCGCCAGATTCATCGTTTGTAACTGCGATATCTTTAAAGGCAAGTCCTCTTCCAATGCCAACTCCAAGAGCTTTAGCCATGGCTTCTTTTGCTGCAAATCTCTTCGATAGATAGGTAATTTTTGTTTCATAGGAGAGTTTGTTGATCTGTTCTATTTCCAGCTCATGGAAATTTTTTTTTACAAAATCATTGCCAAACTTATCAAAAACACGCTTTATTCGGTTAATATTTACTATATCTGTACCAATGCCAACTATCACTATTCTTCTCTATTAATTATAAATGCTCAAAAGCATGCAGATAGATTATAGTTGATCTTTTTTATTTTAGGGAGTCAAAAATAGAAAGGGGCCAAGAAATAATAAAAATCGTTGCAAGGATTATCTTCCTCTGGCTTCATTGCCTTTGTTTCTAGAGGGTGCTAGTCGCTTTGCATAAGGTTTTTGAGGCACAATATGACTTGTATGTTTAAGGCCATCAGCAATTTCTTTACTGATTTGTTGCAGTTTTTGCTGTGCTTCTGTGTTTATGTCTATGTCGTGGTTATTCAGTGATGGTATGCACGATTTTAGGCTGTCTTTTATTGTATTTAGGGCGGAGTTGATAGTCTCATTTATATAGGTCCATACATTTCCGGTCTTGTCATCCGTCCATTTTTGCAAATCCTCTAATTGGTTGTGTAGCATTTGAACTTTTTCTTGTCGACTAGACGTGATTGAATCATATGATTCAATCATTTTATTCACCTTTGTACGAAGTGCTTGGCTATCTTCGTGACCTATTTTACTGTCAAGGTCTTGGTTATTAGCAATATTTTGTAAATTACATAGAATCGTTGTCTCCTTGTCTTGTTGCTCGTCTAGTAAGATTACAAATTTAGTAATAGCCGAATCTTCTCCATAGTTTGTTTTGGCGATCTCCTTTGAAGACTTGTGTATATTAGCTCCTTCGATAAGCAGCCGCTTCATTGTCTTGCCCCCATCATTATTGTTGGCGGCTCTTTTTAAAGGCGTGACACCTTGCTTATTAGGTTTGTTGATATCAGCCCATGGCCGTAATCTTACTATAGCTTCTGTTTTTCCATTAGCAGCAGCATGCATCATTGCAGTATTCCCATAATCATCTTGCTGGTTGACTTGATCTTTTTCGGTGATTAACAATATATCCATTGTATTTGTTTTTCCTTTTGCGGCAGCGTGCATTAAGGCCGTCATGCCATCTATATCTTTTTCACCAGCTTTAGCTCCATGATCCATTAATAAACTCATGGTCGCTAGGTGCCCGCCGGCAGCTGCGTGCATTAAGGCGGTCATACCATTGCTATCTTTTTCATGAATTGTAGATTTGTCGATCAAATAATTCTTGATATTATCTTTTTTTATTTTGCCAGATGCAGAGTCTTTTATCAGGCTTGAAAGTGTGTTGGTTTTTGGAGGATCACATTCTTTTATTATATTTTCTATTTTTGCATGCGAAGATTCTGTATCTGTTGTTAGAGCGGCGCTCCAATAGTTGGACCATGATTTATTATTCTCTAAAACATTAGTCATGAATCCAAGTATTGGCCGCATGGATTTCATTTTATCTTCGTGATTAATATAGCAATTATCTTTATATTTTTTCTCTAAGATAGAAAGTTTGTCTTTTAATTTTTGGGCATTTTCCATCCCGATTTCGTCGAATAATGATTTGTTATGAATAAGAGTTCTTAGATCGTGTATAAGTTTTTCTCCTCGTGTTTCTTCATCATGCACCTTGTTGCAATGCAAATCCTTTCTTTCTATTTCTTTGTTTGTACTCTCTTTATTTCTTTATCCATCGGGTCTTTAGCCTTCGCTTTTGCTAAAGGCTTTTTTGATAGTCGTTTAGGCGCCTTTTTGGGCGCTCTTTTTAAAGGCTTCCTTGCAGGGCTAGGTCTAGTTGTTTTATCAATATCTGCAACGCCTCTTGGAGATTCTGGGCCAGTGCTTGATTCAGTCATGTTCTATGTCCTCTAGTAAAACCCTCATGGTGTCCGCCCAGCATTTCCTTCTTTTTCAGCTTTCGTTCTTTTAGTAATTTTGCTTTCAATTACCCTAGTGGTATGAGTCCCTAGCTTTTTGTGTTGTGTGCTTATAGTATCGTGATAATTTTTTATGTTAGTACGCTTATGCGACTTGGAAAGATCTTCATTAACATTAGTAGGAAGGCATGTAGAGAACATTTCTTGGATATCATCCATAAGAATATCCATACTGTAGTTAGTTCTTGTAGAGACCCAGCTTTCTAGATCTTTCATATTTTGTTTTAAATTATTTAGCTTTTTTTCTCGAGGTTTTTGCTCTCTGTAAGAAGATATCATTGTGTCAATATCATAACATAACTTTCTTGCATCGTCGCTGCCAATCTCTTCTTTTAATGTAGTATTATCCTTTATTTTATTGAGCGCATCAAGGAAACTTTGTTCAGCTGTTTGTTCTTTGTTTATAGCCTTGGTATAATTAACAATTTGATGATCTTTGCCAAAGGTTTTTGCTGCGATTTGAATAGTTTTTTCATCAACAGTTGCCCCTTGTTCAATAAGTAGATACATTGCTTCTTTTCGTCCGCTGGCAGCTCTCATCAAGGGCGTGATGCCTTCGTGATTCTTAGCGTCGATATCTGCATTTTTTGATAAAAGAAAATCTATGGCATCTAGGTTTCCCTTGCTAACAGCATCCATCAAAGGGGTGTTGCCATTTATATCCTTCTTTTCGATGTCAACTTTTTTATCAGTAAGAAGATTAGTTGATGATTTCTGTGTTTCCATTAATTGCTGCATATGTTAAAGCTGTTTTCCCATCAATATCTCTTGCAGACGGTGATGCCCCTGACTTCACCAGAGTATCTACGATATTTTTGTTACCATTTATTGCCGCATGCATCAAAGCTGTTCTGCCTTGATTATCTTGTGCTTGTACATTGGCTCCCTTATCTCTCAGCTGTATTGTACGCGCATTATCTTCCTCGTATGCAGCGTACATTAGAGCTGTTTTCCCATCCTTATCCTTTTCATTAATTTGCATATCAGTTTGATCTAGTTGGCGTACTATTTGATTGCTGTTTTTAGACTTTACTGCATCTATTAAAGGATTTTTCAAAGTGTTTTGATTCGAAACTTGTGGATTTGAGCCAGCCGTTTTTTTGATTGATTCTTGTGCGTTTTCAATAGTTTTATCAAGTTCATTTATAGTTTTACCGTATGTATTAAATGTATTACGTAATATTTCTATATTATGACGCACTGTCTCGCTAATAGAGGTCCATGTTGCTTGAGCTCGCTGCAACCACGATAGGTTCTCAACTTGGTCTGATTGATTGTTTGTATTGTCAGAGCTGCTCTCTTGCTTGCCCCATAAACTGAGAGCATTTTTATATTGAATTAACCGAGATTCCTTTTTTTCTTTTACCCATTTATCTAGCTTGGATAATTTGTGGTGAAAAGCCTTTCCTCGATCATGATAATCGATAAAGCTACCCTTGTTAAAGTTTTTCAAATCCTTAACGCGTCTCTGGAACTCGCTGGCATCGTTCTCACCAATTTTATTCTTTAGATCCTTTGCACTTGATTGTTGCAATAAATCCTGAATAATTTTTTCTTCGGCTTCTAGATATTTTGTTTCAAGAGTTTCATATGCCGTTATTCTGGCTTCGGCTGCTGTGGAGGTGTTTTTAGAGTTATTGTTCTTTGCACTTGCTGGTGTGTTGACGGAGCTAGTTGTCGCTCGGAGAGTTATGGCTTCTTCTGCTTTAAGTCTAGCGCCATGTAGCATTGCTTTTTCTTCTTTTGCTGCTGCTTTTGCTGCTGCTGATTCTGGTTTTCTTATTTTTTCGTCAAACTTTTTGCTCTCTTCTTCTATGCTTTTACCCCAGGCTAACTCTGCTTTTTCTTCTTTTAAATCTTTTAGTTGTGTTTGTGCTGACTTCTTCCTAGTAAGTGACTGTATTGTAGTTGCTGCTTTTTCTGCTTCTTGCTTCACCGCATTTATTGCTAATGATAATGTTTTTTCCGCTTTTTTTGCAGCTTCCTTTGCTTCTCGTACAGATTTATCTGCTTCTGCTACGGATAGTTTTTGCTTTCCTTCTGTTGCTTTTTCTACAAATTCTGCAAATGCCACTGCAGCGACTACTGCTAAGTCGGCTGCTGTTTTTGCCTCTTCTGCTTTTGCTACTAAGTTTCTTTCTTTTTCTATCTTTGCTACTACTGCCTTTAGTGACTCTTCTTTTGCTGCTTGCACTTTTTCTTGTGCTTTTTTTGCTCGTTTTTCCGTTTCTTCCTTCCTCACCCTGGCACTAAACTCTTTCCATTTTGCATCTGCTGCTGCTATTTGCGCCGTCCTGGCGTCTTTCGCTTCTTTAGCTGCTACTACTGCTTCTTGTTTAGCTTCTGCTGCTGTTGCTTTTGCTGTGACTGCTTCTTTTTGCGCTTTTTTCGTTGCTTCTTTTGCTGCGTCTGCTTGTTTTGCTGCTGCATCTACTACTGCTTCTTGCCCTTCGCCTAAGACTGTTGCAGCTTGTGCTTTAGTTAATGCGTCTTCTGCTTTAGAGACTGCTTCTTCTGCTTTGCCTACTACTTTGTTTGCTTTTGCCTCTACTAATGCTAATTTTTCTGCTTTTGATTCTGCTGCTTTTACGGCTTCATCTTCTGCTTTTACTGCTGCTTTTGTTTTATCTGTTAGATCTGCTAATGCTTCGGCTACTTCGTCTTTTGTGTGAGCCGAGTTTTTTGTTGATACTGCCGTCTTTTCTGCTTTTGCTGCTGCTTCTGATGCTGCTTTTTTGTTTTCTAATGCTTTTGCGCTTGCTTCTGCTTCTCTTGTTGCTTGTGCTAGCTCATTTTTTGCTGTTTCGACAGCTTGTACTACCGCTGTTGCTTTATCTGATGCTGCCTTTACTTCTGCTGCCCTCAATGTCGCCTCTGTTTCTGCAGCTACTCTTGCTCTCTCCAATCTTTCATTTTCTGCTTTATCCGCCTCTGCTATTCTTTCAGCTTTAACTGCTTCTGCTTTTTCTCTCGACTCTCCCCAGTATTTATTTATTGTGTCGCTTATTGTTTTGGTTTTTTGCTCCGGGGTCTCTTGTGGTTTTTGTGACTCATCCTCTGACGAGGTCCGATCAGAGCCCGCAGAAGACTTATCATCAGAATCTGAATCAGAAGCTCTATCAGTAGAACCCAAAGAAGACGCAGAGCTAGTCTTTGCATTTTGTTGGGCTCGTGCTTTTTCTAACTGCTGCTTTAGTAGTTTATTTTCAGCTTCTGCAGCTGCTTGTGCTTTCTCTGCGTATTCTGCCTTCTGTTGTGCGACCTTTACTAGAGTTATTTGGTCTTGCGTAAATGGATCTTTGTCATACTCATCCTGACGCTCATTGCCCCCACTATTTTTCTCTTCTGGCATACTAATAAATACTCTCTTATCATCTGTTAAAAATAATTTATAATTTAATTGTACTATTTTATTTTCTTTTAATCTGTAGTCTGATTAGTTTTGGAATGGGGTTTAAGGGTGTGGTGTGACAAAAAAGCCAAATAGTTGCTGTAATTAAGGACTGGTTTTCATGTGTGTATCGTTGTTAAAGTTGCTCCCCCCAAGCGAAGCTATTCTATTGCGATATGGGGTGATCTAGGTTTGGCAAATTATTCCCTAATTTTCATTGAAGTTTGGGTGATTATCTAGTATATCTTTTATAGTATTTTAGAAATATTTAGATTTTAGAGAATTTATTCATGCACAAGTTGATATATTATTTTGGAAGCAAAAATACGGAAGGAGACGCGGCCATGAAGGATACGCTTGGCGGGAAGGGAGCTAATCTTGCACAGATGTGTAAGCTTGGGCTTCCGATTCCTCCAGGTTTTACTATTTCTACGGAATTATGTGCTAATTATTCTGAAAAATCTTCGGATCTTACTTCTGAATTTAAGAAAGAATTGCTGCTATATATAGAAAAATTAGAACAAGAAACTGGTAAGAAGTTTGGCAGTGATGTCAATCCTTTGTTGGTATCTGTGCGTTCTGGTGCTAAAATTTCTATGCCAGGCATGATGGATACTATTTTAAACCTTGGTATGAATGATGATGTTGCTAAAGTTCTGGCATCTGAAACGCAAAATCCTCGCTTTGCTTACGATAGTTATCGTCGTTTTCTAGAAATGTATGGCTCGGTAGTGCTTGGTATTTCATCTTATTTATTCGAAGAGGCGTTCGAAGAATATAAAATCCAAAATAATATCGTAAAAGATAGTGATATAACTCCGGATATTTTGCTGCAAATTATCGCTGAATTTAAAGAGATAATATTAAAACAAGCGGGCAGAGAGTTTGAATCAGATCCACATGCACAGCTTGAAGGAGCGATTAAAGCTGTTCTTGATTCTTGGATGTGCTCACGAGCAATAGCTTACCGTAAAATCAATAATATCAGTGACGATATTGGAACCGCAGTTAACGTGCAATCAATGGTGTTTGGGAATAAAGGCGAGAGCTCCGCTACTGGCGTGATCTTCACGCGTTGCCCGACATCTGGTAAGAAAGAAATATTTGGTGAGTTCTTGAGTAATGCTCAAGGAGAAGACGTGGTAGCTGGAATACGCACTCCTTCACCTATTGTTAAAGATCAATCGACCGATGGCAGCTCATTGCAAGAAACAATGCCTAGATTATTTGATGAACTTGTTTCTGTGTGTGATAAATTAGAGCGACATTTTCAAGATATGCAGGATGTGGAATTCACTATTGAAGATGGTAAATTATATATTCTACAAACGCGCAGTGGAAAAAGAGCAGCAGCAGCAGCTGTCAAGATAGCTGTAGACATGGTGCAAGAAGGGGTTATGTCGAAACAAGACGCTTTAATGCGCATTGACCCAGAATCTCTTAATCAGCTACTTCATACAGCCATCGACTATTCAGTCAAACCAGAAATTATAGCTACAGGATTGCCAGCTTCCCCTGGTGCTGCAACTGGAATCGTTGTGTTTTCTCCATATGATGCAGAAGAGTTGGCTCATCATCATAAAGTGATTTTAGTGCGTAATGATACGAGCCCTGAAGATATTCAAGGCATGCACGTCTCTTCAGGGATGGTCACGGCTAGAGGCGGTATGACGTCTCATGCAGCGGTGGTAGCAAGAGGCATGGGAACTCCTTGTGTTTGCGGGGTTAATGGTATTCGTGTCAATGAAAAAGAGAAGGTTTTTACTACTAGCTCTGGGCATGAGGTTAAGCAGGGTGACACTATCACTATCGATGGGTCTAGTGGCAATATAATTATTGGTGATGTTAAATTAGTCGAATCGAATTTTTCTAAAGAGTTTATGACAATTTTAGAATGGGCCGACGAAGAAAAAAGCCTTAATGTGAGGGCAAATGCTGAAACCGCACTTGATGCCAGTGTAGCTGTTAAATTTGGTGCCGCTGGTATAGGATTGTGTCGTACGGAGCATATGTTTTTTGACAGTAATAAAATTATGTATGTTCGTAAAATGATAGTTGCTTCAGACTATGAAGACCGTATGAGGGCAATAGAAGGTCTGAAGCCATTGCAGATCAATGATTTTAAATCGTTATTTGAAATAATGAATGGTAAGCCGGTCAATATCAGGCTATTAGATCCGCCGCTGCATGAATTTTTACCGACTGAAACAAAAGACAAAGAGTTTTTAGCAGATAGCCTAGGCGTTCACGTATCTGTAATTGATCATCGCTTACATGCTTTACATGAGCTTAATCCTATGTTAGGTCATAGAGGTTGTAGGCTTGGTATTTCTTATCCGGAAATATATATAATGCAAGTTGAAGCGATCTTAGAAGCGATGCATATATTGTCGGTTGAGAACAAAATGGACTCGCAGCTTGAGTTAATGATTCCATTAATCAGTGATGTTGAAGAGCTTAAATATATCAAGAAATATATTGTTGAAACTATCGCATCCATGGAAGCAAAGCATAAGACGAAATTCAAAATTAAGCTGGGCACAATGATCGAATTACCCCGTGCTGCTCTACTCGCTGGTGATGTTGCCAAGCATGTGGAATATTTTAGCTTTGGTTCAAACGATCTTACTCAAACTACGTTTGGTATTTCTAGGGATGATGTTAGTTCATTTTTGCCTGAATATTTGAATAAAAAAATATTTGAACATGATCCATTTATTCAACTTGATGAAGCTGGAGTTGGCGAGCTTATTAAGGTTGCAATAGAGCGTGGACTGAAGTCGAATCCTAGCTTAAGTTTGGGCATATGTGGTGAACATGCAGGAAATCCTAAATCAATTGATTTTTTCCAGAAAGTTGGGATGAATTATATATCTTGTTCGCCTTATCGTATAACAATTGCAAGGGTTGCAGCGGCTAGAAGTAAAATAAGCTTAGAAAGGAGCAAAATATGAGTTTCCAAGAAAATTTAGACAAAATTTTACTAAAGCATCAAGCTTTGTCAGCGAAGCTCTCGAGTGGTATTATGGGAGATGATTTTGTTAAAGCTTCCAAAGAATATTCTGAGCTTGAGCCAATTGTTGAAACTATCATCAGTTATAATAAATTGGTTGCTGAGTTAAAAGGAGCGAAAGAGATGGCTGCTGATTCTAGCCTCGATTCTGCAACAAGACATATGGTGGAAGATGAGTTGCATGAATTAAATGCAGAATTACCAAAATTAGAAAAGGCGGTTAAGCTAGCATTATTGCCAAAAGACGAGGCGGATAGTAAGAACGCTATAATTGAGGTGCGTGGTGGAACTGGTGGAGATGAGGCGGCTCTTTTTGCTGCAGATTTATTTGCCATGTATCATAGATATGCTGATCTTAAGGGCTGGAAGTTTGAAGTTCTATCGACATCAGAAGTGGGAGTCGGTGGGTATAAGGATGCTTCTGCTTTAATAAAAGGAGATGGCGTGTTCTCTCGTTTGAAATTTGAGTCGGGCGTTCATAGAGTTCAGCGAGTGCCACAAACAGAATCAAGCGGTCGTATTCACACTTCAGCAGCAACTGTAGCTGTACTTCCAGAGGCAGAAGAGTTTGATGTGAAGATTGAAGATAAGGATTTGCGTATTGATACATATCGTGCATCTGGAGCAGGTGGCCAGCACGTTAATACTACGGATTCGGCAGTACGTGTTACGCATATTCCAACGGGTGTGGTAGTTGCCATTCAGGACGAAAAATCACAGCATAAAAACAAGGCAAAGGCTTTGAAGCTTGTGCGCTCAAAGGTTTATGAAGCCGAAAGATTGGCAAGAGAAGCAGAAAGGTCTACGTCAAGAAAGGGGCAGATCGGATCTGGTGACAGATCAGAGCGTATACGCACCTATAACTTCCCGCAAGGAAGAGTTAGTGATCACAGAATTAATCTGACTCTATATAAAATCGATGAAGTTACGAGAGAAGGAAAGCTTGATGATTTCATTGATGCGTTAATTTCTGATGATGAAGCAAGAAGGCTTTCTGACGTATAAAGAGCCTTTAATGTGTCAGATAAAATTAAAATTTAGTAAAAATATGTTGTAAACAGTATAATAATTAATTACTATGCTATTAATTGTAATTAAATTTAAGGTTGATTTGTATGTTGTTTGATATTGATATTCTAATTGTAGCTTTATTCTTTTTAGTTACTTTGCTTGCGGGGTTTAAGCACTCCAAAGAAGTCACAACCATAAGTGAATACGCGCTTGGTGGAAGGAATTTTTCTACAGGAGCATTGGTGGCAACGATCGTTGCTACTTGGATTAGTGGCAGTGGGTTTTTTAGTACGTTAACAAAAACTTATACTGATGGCTTATACTATGTTATAGCATCTGCTGGCATGGCTATATCATTCTTTGTAGCAGCTTTTGTTTTTGTACCACGCATGGAAGAATTTTTAGGAGATAATTCTATTGCAGAATCTATGGGTAAATTATACGGCAAGCAGGTCAGAATAATTACGGCTATTACTGGAATTATTGCTGCTGTTGGTCTTATTGCTGTGCAATTTAAAGTGTTTGGAAATATATCTAGTTACTTTTTGGGTATCTCGTCTACTAAATCTATAATTATTTCTGCTATAATAGTCACTCTATATTCAGCTTTCGGGGGTATTAAATCAGTTACCTTTACAGATGTCATTCAAATGGGTACTTTTGGCATAGCCGTACCTATTATAGGAATAATGCTTTGGAATCACTCTTATAATATAGGTTTTTCTTTCGAAACTACTGCGCTAGATCCTAAGTTTAATTTATCAAATGTGTTTAACGTTGAAAACCCTAAGTTTCTACAAATCATACCATTACTATTATATTTTTGTATTCCTGGTTTAGAACCAGTCGTATGTCAAAGAATTCTTATGGGTAGTAGCTTAAAACAAGTAAAGAAAGCGTTTCTTATTGCAGCTGGTTTATTGTTGGCTATTAAATTAGCAATAGCATGGGTGCCATTTTTAATTTTCACTATAAACCCAAGTTTAAAATCATCAGAATTGCTTGGCTATATTATAGATAACTATGCCTATACTGGTCTTAAAGGGTTGCTAATATCTGGTATAATAGCTATGACAATGTCGACTTCAGATTCTTATATTAATGCTTCTTCTATATTATTTTCGAATGATCTTTGTGGACCGCTTAAGTTGGGTAAAAATAAAGAATTATTTTTAGCTAAAGCTTTTTCTTTAAGTTTAGGCGCATTAGCGATTATGTTAGCTCTATCTGATAGAGATCTTCTAGATATAATATTAGCGGCAAATAGTTTTTATATACCAGTTGTTACAACACCGCTTATGATGACTATTTTAGGATTTAGAAGTAGTACGAAATCCGTGTTAATTGGTATGGCAGCTGGTTTTACAACTGTGATTATCTGGGAATATTTAGAAATTCAAGCAGACGGTATCGCCTTTGCTATGTTTGTAAATTTAGTTTTCTTAGTTGGAAGTCATTATTTATTGAAACAACCAGGGGGCTGGGTTGGAAGTAAAAAAATTCCAGAAATTAATTGTCAATCAACAATGGCATTGCAAGAAAATAACGCAAATAAGGCCTATGAAAATAAAATAAGTTTTTGGGATTCTTGCAAAAAACACTTGCCAAATAACGAGTTATCTTTCGTAGGAATTGGCTTGTATCTTATAATGTATACTATAGCTACGATGTATACCACTCAGTCTCAAATAATACCTGAATATCGTTCGGTCATTTTGGTAGTATATCAAGTGATGCTAATTAGTGGTGTTATATTATTTGTCTATCCAGTTTGGCCAAGCAGTGTCAGCTATTCAAGCAGAGTGCTTACGGCGCAAATTATTTATTCAATTTCTATATTTTTCATGCTGGTTATGGCTAATGCTTTTTTTGTATTAGTGAGTAACTTTAATGGTCTGCAATTTGCAATGTTCTCAATCAACTTATTGCTAGTGCCAATGCTACTTGGATGGCGTTCAGCTGCGATTATGCTAATATTGGGTGTTCCAGTTTCTGCATATTTATTCCAGTTCTATAATCCTTTCTATAACGTAAGTGTTTATATGGGATCTCCATCCTTTGGTGCAATTTATTCCTGTGTGTTGATTTTGGCTACTACGGTTTTATTTATTAAGCCAAAGCAAGAATATATCGAAGAAACGGAAGCTAAAGTGACGCACTTAGATCACGAAGTTCTAGATCTGAATGCGCAAGTTGGTCATTTTCATGAAAAGATTTATGAAAAAAACAAAGAAATTGATCGCTTAGGCGCAACGGCTCAAAGAATTCTTAATAATGTGAACCATGAGCTCAGGCTGCCTGTTGGTAATGTGATGAACTTCGCCGAGATGCTAAATGAAGGGCTTGGTAAATTTAACGAAGATCAGCTTAAGAATTTATCTGATGAAGTGTACAAGAACTCAACTCGTCTATCGAGCATGATCCTTAATATGCTGGATTTAGTTAATTTGGACGTAAAAAAAGTTGGTCTTGAAAAAGCCAAAATAAATTTTGGTGAACTAGTTAATAATAGAGTACAAACCTGCCGTAATATTTATCTGCAAGGAAAGCCACTTAATTTTAAGCTAGTGATTGAGCCAGAAATCATGATCTCTGTTGATCCTAACTATATGCGTCAGGTAGTAGACAATCTAGTGATAAATGCTATTAATTTTAGTGATAAGGGAACGATTGAAGTTCATGTCACAAGGCAAAATGGCATTTTAAAATTCACAATTATGGATCAGGGTATCGGCATACCAAAAGAGGATTTGTACGATGTGTTCACTCCTTTTAAGATGGGTTCTAATGCAGAATCCAAGGCGGAAGGTCGCGGAGTAGGACTGGCCTTGTGTAAATCAGTAATAGACGCGCATGACGGTGTTATCAGAGCTGACAGTAAAGGCAAGGGCGCTATATTTGAGTTTGTTCTACCAATTGATTTATAAGAATCGCATAGAGCCGCTGGCTTGATTTTGGACGATAGATATTTTGCGGTTAAGCACACACACTGCGTTATTGTGTTTAGCTGCAAATTTCTAGAACTTTGAATAGTTCGCCCATATGTTGTGGATCAATTAGGCGACTTACCTGCCGGTCTAGTATATCTTGTTCATGCTCAGGAGCTTTGATTTTTAATATTCTCACACGAAGGCCAATTCCATATTTCAGCAAAAATTCCCTTTGCGTAGATAGCTGACAGGTTTTTAAATTACTCAAACTTGAAAGAGATATCTGTTTCAATGCATTGAAGTCTACATGAGCTGTCAAGTCTGCATCGCCTAGAAGCTCTGTCACTTCTTGGTATTTATGATCTTTTAGCGCTTGTAAGGTTGAGTTATATTGATTTCTAGTACGCATTTGAGCATCAAAATTATAGCCATAATCAATAATTAAACTTGCTCCGCCATTCAGATCTAGATGTGTGCTTAATGCCTTTGTGATTTCTAGTGATTGTTCTGACTCTTCAAATACAGCTCCATCTTCGGCATTTATGTGCTTTGAGAGTATTTTGTTTTGCAACTCATGATCGATCTCTATCATTCCATATTGGTTGCGCTGAGATTTCTGATTAAAAACCATTACAGATTCAAACCAATTCCCGTCTTTTTTGATATATTGCTTAATAGGTAACGCATCAAAAAATTCATTAGCAATTATAAGAGATGGTTTCTTGGGTAGTTGAGATAGGTCTTTAATCCATTTTGTATCAGGTTTATATTCAAGTAATTTGCTTTTTTGCTTAGCAATAAAATATGGATTAATTTCTAGCAAATATAGCTTACATGCGTTAAAAAAATCTGGAACCAATCTAGCAACGCGCAAAAAATCCTGCATTAACTGCCCTTGACCAGGGCCAAACTCTGCTAAGCATAATTCTGCTGGAGATCCTAGTTCTTGCCACTTTTCTATCGCCCAAAGAGCTATGATTTCACCAAATAATTGAGAAATCTCTGGCGCGGTAATAAAATCACCTTTTGCCCCAATATGTTCAGCTGATCTATAATATGAATCTTTGTTGTCAGATAGGGCCTGCATCATCAGCTCATCAATTGTAATATAGCCATTTTGCTTAATAATGCGCCTAATTTTAGATTTTGTGGACATGCTTCTTGCTATAAAAAATTAAAAATAATCCGCCAAGTATCATAGGTATGCTTAGCAATTGACCCATAGTGAAAGAACCAAAAATGAAACCTATTTGTGCATCTGGTTCTCTAAAAAATTCAACAATGAATCTAAAAATAGTATAGAAAACCAAGAATAAACCTGAAATAAATCCACGCCTTGCTAAGCCGTTATGCCTATATGCGGCAAAACCCAAGATGAAGAATAATACAAACCCTTCTAGAAAGGCTTCGTAGAGCTGACTGGGATGACGCAGCTGTCCGTCGCTTCCTGGGAATATAAAGGCCCAAGGCACATCAGTAACTCTGCCATATAGCTCAGCATTGATGAAGTTAGCAATGCGCCCAAGAAATAATGCGATAGGGGCAGCAGCAGCTGACAAGTCTATTAATTCTAGAAAAGGAATTTTATTGCGCCGAGCAAATAAAAATGAAGCTGAAATATATCCAATTAGGCCGCCATGAAAGGACATTCCCCCTTCATATGTCTTGAAAATAAGAATAGGGTCTGCAAAATATTTAGCTGGTTTGTAAAAAAGAACATAGCCCAGGCGCCCTCCAAGAACGATTACTATAATCGCCCAAGTCACAAAATCATCTATATGAGGTTTTGCTATGGTTTTAGGAGCGGAAGACTTATGGGAAGAATTACGCGAATTAAAGTCAACTAACCTAAGAATATAATGCCATCCAATCATAATTCCTACAACGTAAGACAAAGAGTACCAGGTGATGGCAAGTGGACCAACGGGTAAAATTACCGGGTCGATATTAGGAAAATTTAGCATAAGTTTTAATCCAAGATCCTTTCTGTTTTCCAGAGCGATATTATCAAAAATATGCTTAAAGTCAACGAACTAGGTCTTATATATATAGTATAATTGTAGTGTGTATAGTAGTGGTGCACAAAGAAGATATGCTAATGCAGAGATGTGAGTTAAATGTATAAATAATGCATGGAGAAAATAGAAATGCTTTCTAGGACTAATGGCGGGAGTGACGAGAATCGAACTCGCGACCCTCTGCGTGACAGGCAGATACTCTAACCAACTGAGCTACACCCCCTTTAGTCCGGTAGGCAAGGACAATATATATCACTTTATCTAAGGTCGCAAGCACAAATTGCATAATTTATTGAAAAATTATATTTCAAGCAATATTTTGTTTTGTATCTTGAATAGTTCAGAGGCTGAATTAGACGCTAGTTTTAACATTTCCAATAGTTGATCAGTGCTGATATCGCCTTCTTCGCCAGTAGCTTGAACCTCAATAAGATTACCCTTTTGATTAAAAACAAAATTTGCATCTACCTCAGCGTTGCTATCTTCAATGTAATCTAAATCAACGACCGCTTCTCCTTTGTAAATACCACAAGATATGGCTGAAATTTGAGCAATTAGAGGATTTACTCTTAGATGTTTTTTGTCAATAAGCGATCTAATAGCCAAGTGTAAAGCTATGTAGCTTCCTGTAATAGCAGCTGTTCTTGTGCCTCCGTCAGCATTAATCACGTCACAATCAATAATAATTTGCCTTTCGCCTAGGGCTTTTAGGTCAATTGCGGCTCTCATAGACCGACCAATTAGACGCTGTATTTCAAGAGTTCTTCCGCCTTGTTTGCCATTTGTTGCCTCGCGCAACATCCTTTTGTTGGTGGATCGTGGCAGCATGCCATACTCAGCAGTAACCCATCCAGAGTTTTTTCCTTTTAAAAATCTAGGAACAGAAGCATCAACGCTAGCTGAGCATATTACATGAGTGTTTCCAAACTTTATTAGGCAAGATCCTTCAGCGTGATTCAATATATTTGGTTCAATTGATATTTCACGGAGTTGATTGTTTTTTCTTTTTGATGGGCGCATAAATATTTACTGTTATAGCTTGAATTATTGGGAAGTGATTATTATATTCATATACAAAGATGTTGTATATATAAGTAAAATTGAAAATAAAGGTTTTAAAATGGAAAAACAAGACAAAAAAGATCATATCGAAGAAGAAATGCAGGAATTAGACGAGCAAGCAGATGCAGAAGAAGCAGAAGAGTCCATGGAGGATGATTTTGATCCAGAGGAGTCTATACAGCTTATTAAACAGTTATCTGAAGAAGTGGAAACTTTGAAGGATAAATTGTTAAGGCAAATGGCGGAATCAGAAAATATCCGTTCTCGTTCTGCAAAAATGGTAGAAGAAGCGAGAGATTATGCTCTTTTCGGTTTTAGTAAAGATCTAATTCCTGTTGTTGACAATTTGTCTAGAGCTCTAGAGCACTTACCAGATAATCTTGATGATAATACAAAAAACATCATTTCAGGCGTGGAAATGACTAAGTCAGAGCTTGAATCAGCCTTTAAAAAACACTCGTTAGAGTCAATCTTGCCACAACCAGGCGATAAATTTGACTATCATTTGCATCATGCTATCTCACAAGTGGTGACGAAGGATTATAAAGCTGGTAATGTAGTTAATACTATGCAGCCAGGGTATAAAATCAAAAATCGCTTGATCCGCCCAGCTGCAGTTACTGTGGCTAAAGATGGTTAAATTTAAGATATGAATAAAATTAATTTCTGGGGCGTTGCACTGCTATTAAGTGCTATTACTATGTATGTTGCATACGACATTTTAGCCCCGTTTTTAGTTGCATTTATATTTGCATATCTGCTTCAGCCTTTGATAGTAAGCTGCGAGCGTTTTAAATTACCTAGGTCAAGAGTTGTTATCGCTGTATTTGTTGTATTCTTGAGTATTTTTATTAGTATTGTAGTTTTGTTGGTTCCTATGATCTATCAACAAGGCGCAGCTTTTATTCAAAAAGTCCCGCAATATAAAGATACTTTTGAAGTAGGAATAACTGAGTTAGCGAATCGCATGAGTGGCTATGATTCTGATATTACCTCCAAGGTATCAGAATCGATGCAAAGCTTTATAAACAGTGCTTTTAGGGTCTTTTCTTCCTTTGCTAATCATATTTGGGATTATACTCTCGCGACAATCAACTTTTTTGTTGTGGTAGCATTAGTTCCTGTGATTCTTTATTATTTTCTTCGCGATTGGCCTGATCTAGTTAGTTCAGTGGAGTCAGTGTTGCCTCCTAGGGAAAAAAATAAAGTGCATGAAATTTTCACTTCAATTAATGAATTGCTTTCTGCTTATATCAGAGGTCAGCTAAATATTTGTTTAATGTTGGCGGTATTTTATACAATTGGCTTACATATCATAGGTTTGGATTTAGCTTTATTGCTTGGTATGTTGGCAGGGTTTCTTATCATTATCCCGTTCATAGGAGCTGCTATCTCTTATTTGCTATGTGCAATTACTTGCTACTTTAGTTTTGGTGCTGGGGGGGAGTTGTTCTATACCACTATATTATTCATTCTTGGTTATGTTTTAGAAGGTTATATACTTACTCCAAAAATAATAGGAGATAAAATTGGTTTGCACCCTGTGTGGATTATGTTTGCAGTATTTGCTGCTGGTAGTTTGTTTGGGATTTTAGGAATTGCGTTCGCTATCCCAATTGCTGGTATAATTAAGGTTTTATTAGGTCATATAATCGACTATTATAAATCTACTAACATTTATAAAAATTAGATCGACGATATGAAGCAAACAGCATTTTTCCTAAGTGGAAGCGACGCATATGACTTGAATGAATATATGGTGTCGTCATCTAATAATGAAGCATACTCTACTTTAAATAATTGGCCTAATGGTTGGGGTGTTCGACCTTATGAAAAAACGTTAATTATCCAAGGAGAGAAATCCTCAGGTAAAACGTTTCTTGCTAAAAAATGGGCGAAACAGTCAGGGGCATTATTTATAAAAAAGACACATGAGCTTACGGAAAGTATACTAGAGCATCATAATGCCTTTATTATTGAAGATTTTGATGGAAGTTGGAGCGAGGAAAAGCTTTTGCACCATTTTAATATAATACATGAAAGCGGCAAGTATTTATTGATTACCACAACGAGAATACCAGATATTAAATTGCCAGATCTAGCCTCTAGAATCAAGTCTTGTAATAAGGTAAGTATAGGAATGCCAGATGACGATCTGATGAAAATGTTGATATTCAAGCTTTTCTCAAATTATTCTATTCGTGTTCCTAACGAAGTAATAGAGTATTTAGTCAAAGTGCTACCAAGAGAGTTCCCTGAGATTATTACTTCGGTAAATCAGTTGAATATGTTTGCTCTAGAGCATAAACGCAAAATCACAATACCTTTGATTAAACAGGTTTTATCTGTATAAGTAATATTTAAATAATCACTTGGTTTTCATGCGAAGAATATATAACTTTCTCCCGGTATTGGTATTAATTATCCTTATTAGTGGCGTTTATGCGTCAGGCATCCATAATTATATTAGTCTTGATTCGTTTAGGGAAAATCAAGCTTCATTAGAAGAGTATATTTCAAAAAATTTATACTTATCCATTGTTATTTTTAGCATTATATATTTTGTAATTGTTGGTTTAGCAATTCCTCTTGCAACCATATTAACTCTAGTTGGTGGCTTTTTATTCGGACAAATAATTAGTGTGACTTGCATAGTAGTAGCGGCGTCCTTTGGAGCCTGTGTTATTTTCTTAAGCGCGCAATGGATATCCAAGAGACTAGCAAAAAATGAGTCTGGTAAATGGGTTAAACAAATGAGGGCGGGGTTTGCAGAAAATGCATTTTCTTATATGCTCACGCTGCGTCTTTTTCCTATTGTTCCATCGGTATTCATAAACTTAGCAGCAGGTATATTGCATGTGCCCCTTAGAACTTTTTTCTGGGGAACGTTTATAGGTGTCATACCTAGTACATTTATTTATGCATCAGTTGGAGTGTCTTTAGAGGTTTTACTAAAAGAAGAAAATTTTACACCAAGTTCGCTTCTAGATCCGCAAATTATGTTTTCGCTATCAGGTCTTGCAGTGCTAGCGCTGTTGCCAGTAATATACAAAAAATTTAAATACAAATTATCACCAAAGCGATAATTTTAGTAGGATGACTATGGGAATTAAATAGTGTAATCTAGCTTGAAGGATGAAGTATATGATATTATGCTTACAATATAATAATTATAAAAATAAAATACAATGACAGTTATAACTAGATTCGCCCCGTCTCCAACGGGATATTTACACATAGGTGGCGCTCGTACCGCTTTATTTAATTATCTTTTTGCAAAACATCATGGCGGTAAGTTTTTACTTCGCGTAGAAGACACTGATACTGCTCGCTCTACAAAAGAAGCTAAAGAGGCCATAATTCGTTCGCTTGAATGGCTCGGCATTGGACATGATGATGAAATAGTATATCAGTCAGAGCGGGCTGCTCGTCATGCATCAGTTGCAAAAGAATTAGTGAATCTGGGGCAAGCTTATTACTGTTTTACTCCTCAGGAAGATATTATTGCCGCTAGGGAAAAGGCAAGATCTGCTGGCGAGAACTTTATCTTTCATTCAGAGTGGAGAGACTCCTCGGCTGATATCCACCCTAAGGACAAGAAGCCAGTCATAAGACTAAAGGTAGATAGAGAAGGCGAAACTGTAGTCAATGATTTGTTGCAGGGTAGGGTGGTTGTACAAAACTCTCATCTCGATGATATGATTTTGCTTCGCAGTGACGGCACGCCAACTTACATGCTAGCTGTTGTTGTAGATGATCATGATATGAAAATAACTCATGTTATAAGAGGTGATGATCATTTAAGCAACGCCACGCGTCAGCAATTAATATATGAATATATGGGCTGGGATGTTCCGCATATGGTGCATATTCCTCTTATTTATGGATCAGATGGAGCTAAGCTTTCAAAGCGTCATGGAGCACTTGGGGTCGAAGAATATAAAGATATGGGGTATTTGCCAGAAGCCTTAAATAATTATCTATTAAGACTAGGTTGGTCACATGGAGATCATGAAATAATTTCTCGTCAGCAAGCTATTGAGTGGTTTGGAGTCGAAGGAATGGGTAAGTCTCCATCTCGTCTTGATTTTGATAAAATGAAGCATATGAACGCTCACTATTTGCGCCAAATGGATAATGAGTCTCTGTCTCAAATAGTATTTGCCAATCTTGGATATGAAATTGGCGAAGAGTCCAAGAAAAATATAGTAAGAGCAATGGAATCTCTCAAACCTCGCGCAGAGATCATCCCAGATTTATGCGATATGGCCGCTATGTTTGTAGTAGATAGATCTCTTGAAATAAGTGCAGAAGCTCAAGATATAATCAAAGAATCTGATGATAAACTCATCTCAGAAGTTATTGATATAATAGGTGGTATTTCTGAGTTTACTAAAGATAATATTCAGACCTCATTAAAAGAAGTAGCCATTAATAATGGTCTAAAGCTTGGAGAGCTCATGAAATATGTAAGAGCATTTATTGCGGGCAGAGCTTCTTCTCCTAGCGTGTTTGAAATGATTGAAATTTTGGGCAAAGAAAATAGTATAGGAAGGATGTCAAAGTGATTAAAGATTACCTAGAAAAAAGCTATAGTATTGATAGATTATATAGTAGCTATTTAGTCAGTAGCGATAATCTAGATAAGGCCTTGCTAGAAATTGAGGAGTTTATTCAAAATAAAATTCTAAGCATTGGTAAGTTATCTGATAACCCAGATTATATGTATGTTGAAAAAACAGATAATAGTAGCAAGAATATATCGATAGATCAGGTTCGCAACCTACAAAGTTTCTTGCATAAAACATCGGTGGTTTCTGGTAAAAAGATTGCAGTAATTTATGCAGCAGATAAAATGAACATCAATGCAGCTAATTGTTGCCTTAAGATACTAGAAGAGCCACCTTCTAATACGCATTTATTTCTACTTACAGAAAATAGCGCTAGTCTATTACCCACTATTAACTCTCGCTGTATTAAAATTAGTCACCATTATGAAGGGCTAGAGGGCAACTCTTTAGACAAGCGTTATACTCAGTTATTATTAAAATCAACTCCTCTAGCCGATAAGCTTACCTTTATCAAAGAGTTTTCGGCAAAGGATCGTGATGTATGGATTGCTTTTGCTACTGCTGCTGAGCTTCTGCTAGCAAAGCTTTGCAGAAAAGCTATAGGCGGAAGTGCGCAGATATCAGAATTGGAGCAAGCGGTGTTTGATCAATTTAAATCATCATCTCCACAATATATTCAGGCGAAGCATGAAGAGATTAAATGCTTGATCGAAAACGTAAATGAGTTTGATCTTGACCTTAAATCTAGCGTGGTATTGCTTATGGATAAGTTTTACAAATAGTTTTTACTATATTTTTCGGTCTATACCTTTGTTTAGCAATTGTTCAGTTGCACGATTAATACCAATAGTATTTTTCAGGGATTCATTGTCTTCTTTTTTGGGGAAACGCTGATATTTTTTTAAGAACTTGATTGCTGTATCTAGGTCTCCTTTTATGTTTTTATTAATAGTTTTTCAAGAGTAGCGGCTAAGGTATATTGAATATTCCTAGGGAACGATGAGATGTGTTTTTTTATAGAATAATTTAAGTTATTTGTGCTTTTTTCTATATCTACAATCTTTGCAAATATAGGTTTGTTTTCAGTTAATGACTCAATTAAAAAGTTTTTTTCTTTATTGATGCACTTTTCAATTTCTATTGAATAATCTGTCGGTGATTTATACTGTTTTAGTATAGCTATAATTTCATTATCAAGTTGATTGAATTTCTTTTCAACTCCTTCTTTTGTCGCAGGCACGTTTTCTTGCGTGTATCGGCAGAACTCTTTGAAATTTTGGTTTCGAGGATCTCTAGCTTCTTGTTTTAAGTACTATGTAGCTATCTGAACATCATTTTGGAATATTTTTGGAAGTTCAGTGTGAGGGATTTCTAGTTTTGCCGCTAGTTGCTCCAATTCTTGTTGCTGTTGCTGTTGTTGCTGTTGTTGTAATCTATTTGTTTTATCGGAGTATGTATCGGCTAGAATTTCCGCTTTATGTAATTCCGCTTTGTTGGTGTCGTTGATTCCAAGTAGTTTTTGTATATCTGGAGAAATTTTTGTTTCATCAACAAGGGATAAGTTTATATCTTTTAGATTTCCTCTAATATCATTATTAATTATTTGTTCTATTGCTAGCAAAGCTTGGTCAATGGATTGTGGATCTGCGTATCTAGGGTTACTCTTCTTTTCAAGGATAACTTGGTTTACAATTGCTTGCATTTCATTAGCGCCTTTTTGTAAAGTGGTTATTTTATCAAAGACAGGCGCATGAGATTGTAAAGAGCTATTTATGATTGCAGTGATGTATTGTATTTGTTTGAACTCTGTGCTCTGTTCATTGATTCCAATATTTTTAAGCTCTTCTATAATTTTATTTCCTATATTTTCATATTTATCAGAAATGAGCTTTTTATTAATAGGTAAATTATTCTCTATGTATCGTAATAAGTTGCGCAATAAGTTCTGCTGTTCTGTAGACTTAAGGCTTTTTTCAAGTAATTTTATTGTCGGTATTGCTTCAATAACGCTGGTAGTCAGTCCGTTCGGGAATAGATGCTGTATTAAATGGGGCTTAGTTCCAATGGATTGAGCTAGTTCTTTAATAGATATTCCGACCTTCTCGATTTTTTCTAATTCCTTATGTTTGCGAATGGCTGCTAGGTCTGAGCGCATTGTCTCTATAGTTTTTTCTAATTTCTCGATTTGTAAAAAGTTCCTAGTGTGCGCAACAATTCCGGACGCTTGTATTAATAGTCCGATAACAGGCTCGCATAATGTTAGTGCGATGCATGATGCAGTATAAGTGATGTTCAGTAATACATTTGTCAACCCCGGCGCCATAGAATCTATTTTTTTCTCAAAAGATAAGATCCCATTTAGAATTGTAATGAGTGTATCAGACAATATAAATGTATATAACCTGCCATTATCTTTCATTAGATGCAAAGAAGACTCATATAAATCTTCGACTGCTTTTTCAATAGAATAAGCTATTGTTGTCGTATACAAGCCCAAGATAAGCTCTTTCTCTCTATGTGGTATATTTAGTTTGTTTATATAATTTTTAACAGAGCCTGAATATTGATCTATTCCTATAAGCAATAATTCACGTAGCTCGTCAGACACATCCTTAGATTCACTGTCGATTTCTAGTATCCGATCTATAAGTTCTTTTTCATACTCGCTAAGGAGTTCACTAGGTTTTCCAAATATAGATTCTGCATGCGTTGGTGACATTAGTCTAACCTTTATTTAAGTCATTATTTAATAGTTATGATTGTATAGGTGTAAACACTCTAATACCAAGTAAATATTGCCAAAAAAGATTTTTAAGCTATATTAAAGTGCTAGCATAGACACAGTTCTATACAAAGATATGCTTAATAGTACTTCATATTGTGTACTATTAGATTTAAATAACATAGAATTCAAGTTAACAAATTAATTATTCGGGAAGGCTTTGATGCGTAAAATAGTTTTATCTTCGTTGTTACTTATGTTTTCAACAAACGCTTCTGCGGTAACTTTAGAAGAAGCCTTGAAAAGCGGGTATAAATATAATGAAGAATTAAAAAAGATTAGAAACGATTTTTTAAATGAAATTGAAGCTTTTCCAAGAGCTTTAGCTGGATTTATGCCTAAAGTATCTGCAGGAATAACTTCTGCAGATATAAACTCTAAAACGAGATTTGGTAAATCTGATTACAGCAGTTATAATACTTCTATTACTTTAGAGCAGCCGCTTTTTGATGGTTGGTCTTCTGTTGCTGAATTAAAAGCGGCACAATTTTCATTTTATGCTTCGAGATCTGACTATTATGCAAAAGAGCAAGATGCATTTTTGAAAGAGATCAATGCTTATCTAGGATGTTTTGAGTCTAAAGAGAAATATGAAATTTCTAAAGCAAGCGTGAGGTCAAATAAAACCCAGCTTGAAGCGATGAAAGAAAAGTTTAAATTGGGAGAGTCTACTGAAACAGAAGTAGCTAGTGCTAGAGAGGGATTAGCAACTGCTGAAGCGAATCAATCTATAGCATACGCTAGTAACGAGCTTGCCAAAGCTAATTTTTATCAAGTTTTTGGAATCGAGGCAGATAATATTAAAATTCCATCTATCCCTGAGGATTTACCATCTAGCTTGCCAGCTTTAATGGAAAAAGCATTGGCGGTTAGTCCATCTATTGATAGCGCAAAACATACACAAAAATCCTTAAAGGCAACAGAAGCTTCTAGAAAGGGTAAGCTATTGCCAAGTGCAAGTTTTAAATTAGAGAATGGTCGTACTCAATATGACCCTAATTCATCAAATGCCAGTAGCAGCAATATTAATAAAAGGAGTACTACTGCGGTTTTATCCGTAACTGTACCTATTTTATCTAGAGGTGGGGCTGAATATTCTGATATTAGAATTGCAAAATACAAAACTAAATCAGCTGTGATAGCTTTGGATTCTGCAATGAAACAGCTTAAAGCTAATTGTCAGTCCAGATGGGCAGATTTAGACGCGTCAAGATTAAGAATTGAAGCTACAGAGCAGGCGGTCAAGGCTGCAGAAGTGGCGTATGAAGGCATGACTCAAGAAGAGATGCTGGGATCAAAAACAATCATAGACGTGCTTCGTGCTGAAGATCGTTTAAATAAAGCTAGAGAAGGAAGGATTGAAGCTAAAAAAGCTATGATTCTAGCAGCGTATCAAATAAAGTCTTTGGTAGGGGAGCTTACGGCTAAAAGTATGAATCTAAAAGTAGATCATTTTAATCCTGAAAAAGAATTTAAACGAGTTAAATTGAAAATTATAGGTTTTTAAAGTGCCAGACAAGACAGATAGTATAAAACAAGAAGACATGAAGATTGAGGATATACTCAAGTCAATTCGTGGAATTATTGATGAGCGTAATCAAGAGGAAGATCCAGAGTCAAATCTTGTGAAAAAAAATTCCAATATAGAAAATGTTGATAGTGATGATTCTATTTTGGAATTAACAAGCGTAGTTCCAAAGGATAATAAGCACGAAGAGCAGAGTAATAATGATTTGCTGTCTAGTACTGCAAAACAAAAAACAGAATTAGAGCTTAAAAAATTTGCAAGCCACGCAAAAGATTTTGATTATCCAGCTAAGGAGAACTCATTAGACTCTATGATGAATGAGTTGATGAAGCCGTTGATTAAAAACTGGTTAGATAGCAATTTGCCTAAAGTTGTTGAAAAGGTAGTAAGCGAAGAAATAAAAAAAATGATCCCTAAGAAATAAATAGCAAGAGAACAAAATGCGACAAAGAATATTACTTTTTATCTCTATATTGATGTTAAATTGTTCTCCAGTCATTGCCGAAGAATCATTACCGCCGCTACCATCACCTCCTCCTTTGCCTGAACTAGAGATGGAAATTGCTTCTGAGAATGCTATAGAAGAACCAACTTTATGGAGTAAAATCAAGAAGTTTTTTGGTTTTGAAGATGAAGTTCAGGAGAAAAATACTTCTTCTGAATTAGAAATTGTGGACGACCAAGTAGAGACCTATCCCTTAGAAGATAATTTTGCTCAATCAAATTTGCTGCCTGAGGATGGAACTGAAAGTTTTTCATCTAACACAGATGAGGGGCCTATAACAAATCAATCAGAAGAAATAATATCTTTAAGCGAAGAAGCTACCACTCCTGAAGTTCCAAAAATGGAAGTAACAGAACCAGAGATCAGTAAGAATTTGATGGAGTCAAATGAGTCCGATGAAAAGCTGAAATTACCAAGTGGTTTTGAAGATTCTTCTCTTCCGCCGGCTGAAGAAGCTACTACTTCTGAAGTTCCAAAAATGGAAGTAACAGAACCAGAGATCAGTAAGAATTTGATGGAGTCAAATGAGTCCGATGAAAAGCT
>JAQXDF010000053.1 GCA_029251475.1 Rickettsiaceae bacterium | reverse complement strand
TTGTAATTGTCTGGTTTCTTTTGTAAGATCTCTATAAGATTCTTATTTATTTCCTCTTTTTTTGCACTATCTTTCAATGAGTCATATTTTGCTTTACTTTCCACATAAGCTTGCTCTTTTGAGATTCTTTTACATGGATTGTAGTTTGGGAGGCTTTTAACTAGATCTATAACCGTTTTACCTTGAGAATTTTGAGCATAGATATCACATCCATGGTCAATTAGTAATTCTATCAAGTCTATATTATGAATATTCTTTTTCTTTTCTTTTGGCACGATTTTATAAGTTGCAACCGCAAGCATTATCAAACTATTACCTGTGCTGTTATCTGCACCATCAGTATAAGTAATGTTAATATTTACACCTCGAGCTAGAAATCCTTTAACTGCTTTTATATCCCAGTTTTTTACGCTTTCAAATAAAGCATTGCTCAATGGATTACTGCTATACTGACCTTCTAGTTGAAGTGTGTCATTAATTTGAGCCTCTTGTGGTCTGGCTATAGTCTGGTCTACAGAAGGCGCAGATCTATCTGCAAATTCGTCTGAGTGTTTTCTTTTTTTCATAACTTATAAAACTATCTTTAAGTATTAATTAAAATAATTGTAAAGAAAAGTTAATTACTTGTCAAGTAGTATTATAGTTTGTATTTAATTAAATTAACTACAGAGTAAAAACAATTATTAGGATTTCTTGAATATCACTATTAGGCCTTTATGCTTAAAAGTTCAAACTCAATCAGCTTTACTATCAGCCGACCTCGGAATTTATAATAAAATTATACCCATGCCTTTTTCTTAAGGTGCACGTAATTATATAACTATCTAGCTGATATTGATGCAGTATAATGCATGATTTATATAGTACTGATCGGTTTATTCTCTTAGTAGTTCGTTGATACTGGTTTTTGAGCGTGTTTTTTCATCTACTTTTTTAAGTATAACCGCGCAATATAGGCTAGGTAGATTAGGAGAGGCGGCGGGAAGGGAGCCTGGGACTACTACGGAGTAAGCTGGAATTTTTCCATAAGTGATTTCTCCAGTGCTGCGATCAACGATTTTGGTTGAAGCTCCAATAAAGACCCCCATGCTGATGACCGACCCTTCTTCCACTAGCACTCCTTCAACTATTTCAGAGCGAGCCCCAATAAAGCAATTATCTTCAATTATCACGGGTGCGGCCTGCAATGGCTCTAATACCCCTCCAATACCAGCTCCACCAGAGATATGGCAGTTTTTACCAATATAGGCACAAGATCCAACAGTTGCCCAAGTGTCGATTAATGTACCAGAGCCAACATGGGCACCTATATTTATAAAAGATGGCATAATTACTGAATTATTGCCAAGATATGCACCTTGCCTAACAAATGCACCAGGAACTAGTCTTACACCAGATTCTGCAAGGTTTTTTTGATCCCCGTGACTGAATTTAGGACTAATTTTATCGTACCATTGCATACAATTCCCATCGTGAATTTTCATTTCCGATGTCCGAAACCCAAGTAGAATTGCTTTTTTTACCCATTCATTTATTTGCCAATAACCATTTACTTTTTCACATACAGAGATTGTCCCATTGCCAAGTTCGCCGATAATTTTATCAATGAGCTGTTTAGCCTTCTGGAAATTGTTAATATCGCTTTTTAAAGAGTCTTTTATGTGCCATAATTCTTCAATTTCTGTAATATAATTTTTCATAATATTGTGTCCTGGTATAAATGAGTTGAATATAGCTTGGATTCGCTATATTTTCATTATGTATTGTAAGATAATTTAGGATAATAATCAATAATGTATATTGCTTGCCCCCAATGTGATACAAAATTTGTAGTCACCCCTAAACAAATTGGACTAAATGGTAGAAAGGTTAAATGCTCAAAATGCTTGCATGTATGGCATTATAAATTAGATACAAACATAGTAGATGAACCAGTTATTACAAAGCAAAAACCAATTGCTCCTATTGGCAATGGTGTGAATTTACCGGCCCTAGTAAAGTCAGAAAAACCCTCATATTTATTTTTATTACCTGGTTTTGTGATGGGAGCAATTATTGTATTACTCGTCTTTTTGTTTCCGCAGCAGGTCGGTATTAATTCTTTTTTTAATAAAAAGGATGTAGCGATACAAGATGTAAAAATTGTAAAAGATGCGGAATCAGAGAAAATAGTAGTGAAATACAAAGTTCACAATAATTCTGCAAGTAGCATAAATATACCATTAATACGCATTAGTTTATTTGATCAAAATCATGATTTGATACAAGAAAATATAGATAACCACAGTAAAATTATGATAGATCCTGGTAAAACTGTGCAAATTAAAACCCAGTTTCTCTCAGTTCATGAGTCAGTAAAAACTGTAGATATTATGGCTGGAAATAAATTAGACTTTATTTTGTACAAATAATTTTTGCTAAGGATCGATATTTAAATTTTCTAGGCGCTGTCTTCTCCAACAAGATAAATTTGAACTTCATTTATAGTCGTGGCTATTGGGAAGCTCCTTACCTCGGCTACAGGAAAGCTGTTTATATCAACAGGGCCTTCAATATAACTAGCATTTTGTGGATTATCTGACATTAACATCGTGGCAATAGGTGTATCTTCTTCTGATAAAATATTATATTTCATTAGAAAGCTTAGATCCGAAGATCTTAAGTTTTCTGTATGTATTAGTATAGAAATAGATTCTTTTATATACTCAGAAGTGTCTTCGCTATATTTATATATTTCCTTGATGGCTTCTTTTAAATGCAGCAGAGATTCCGCCGTTGAAAAATTATCCTCACCAAAATATTTTCTACGAATTAAGCAAGCTTTTAAATAACTTTCAAAAGCCTCTTTATGGCTTCCTAAATTCTCATTGGTTGCAGCGATATTATCATAAATAATAGCCATTAATTTATAATTTTTATCAAATAGATCTCCTTTAGAGAGTAATGCAAGGTCGTAATATTCAAGGGCTTTATCATAGTCTCCTAAGGCTTTATAGGATTCTGCGATGTTATTATTATTAAGAGCTACTGAAATATGCTTTATACCGTGCAATGTTTTATTAATAGATGACGCTTTCTGAAAATATGTAATTGCTTCTTCGTAGTTTTCTAATTTTGCACAAGAAAACCCTAGCTTAGCGTAAATTTTTGCTACTAATAAGTGGTTTTCACCTAGTTCTTGTATTGTTGTGTTTAAAGATATTTTGTAGTGAGTTGACGCTTTTTGATACTCGCCTGATTTTATATAGTTGGATGCAAGTTCATTATGTTCATTTGCTCTAATGATACGTTGTTGTTGTATATAGCTGTAATTAACTAGGCTGTTGTTTTTACCTATAGCCATTAATGCTTGAAATATTGTCATAATATTCATCATTATTTAATTAATGCTTCTTAGTAGTATCTAGGTTTTACTATAGTTTGTCAATTTTTATTACAAAAAAAATAATAACTTAACTAAAATTAATATACAGACTGGTAATAATTAGATAAAATAAAGCGTAGATAATTTAGAGTGCTTAGTAATGATTGATTACTAAGCAAGGTAGCCTAAGTTACTTGTGGCTTAGGCTACCTTGTATTGTTTATATACATTATAGGGTCTTTCACTTAACAATGCGATAAATGGCATCTAACTATGCAGCAACTGCTTTTTCTTTAAGAAGTTCAACTACTTTTTCTGTTGAGTCTTCTTCTGATATTTTTTCCAAAAGAGCAATTTCAGAAGTTAAGCGATTCAGAGCTGATTCGTATATTGTTCGTTCGCTATAAGAACGATCATTATCTACATTTTTATATAAATCACGTACTACTTCGGCTATAGCTTCAAGTTCACCTGAGTTGATTTTGGCTTCATATTCCTGAGCGCGTCTGCTCCACATTTTATTCCCACGTTTAGGCTTGCCGTTTAATATATTATAAACTTCAGTAATAGAAGTTTTAGTGGCTAAGGTCCTAAGGCCAGAGGAAGTGGATCTAGAAACTGGAACACGTAACGTCATTTTATCTTGTGGAAAAGAAATTACATATACTTCTAATTTTGTATCAGCTACGGTTTGGCTTTCAATATTAATTATTTCTCCAACTCCGTGTGAAGGATAGACAACTTTGTCGCCTAATTTAAATCCTGAATTTTTTGACATGATATACCTCATAGTTGAGTAAAGTAATAGAACGGGACGTATCATATCACAAAATACTTAACAATAAAAGCATATAATTTAGTTAATCCCTTAACTTTCGGGTAACAATATGTCTCTTTTCCCCGAATGGTTAGGGCTAGAGACTATTCCTTTTTTTTCCATTTCTTCTACTAAGTTAGCAGCTTTGTTATATCCAATACGCAAACTTCGTTGTATATAGCTGATTGAGGCTTTGCGTTCGGTACGTACAATATTCACAGCTTGTGTATAGAGTTCGCTTTCTATATTGCTGTCATGAGAGTCGCCGTATATTTCATCCTCGCTGGATTCAGTAACGGCCGAAATATATTCTGGAGATCCGGTAGAGCGTAAAAAGTCAGTAACTTTTTCTACCTCTTTATCATCAACAAATGGACCATGGACACGTAATATTTTGCTGCTGTTTCCCATAAACAACATATCACCCATGCCCAATAGTTGCTCGGCTCCTTGTTCCCCTAGAATAGTTCGACTATCTATTTTAGAAATAACTTTAAAACTAATTCTACTTGGGAAATTAGCTTTAATAACACCGGTAATCACATCCACCGAAGGTCTCTGGGTAGCCATAATAATATGAATTCCAGCAGCTCTAGCCATTTGTGCTAGGCGCTGAATTGATGACTCTATGTCTTTACCCGCAACTAGCATTAAATCTGCCATTTCATCAACGATCACAACTATAAAAGGCAGTTTATTCATATCAATTGGTACAGTCTGGGTAATAGCTTCTCCGGTTTCCGGATCAAAGCCTGTTTGTATTTTGCGTTCAAGTACTTTACCAGATTTTGCTGCTTCTTGGATTTTTACATTGTAATTAGCAATATTACGTACACCAAGATAGGACATTAATCTATAGCGGCTTTCCATCTCTTTAACAGCCCATTTGAGAGCTACTAATGCCTTCCCAGGTTCAGTAACAACAGGAGTCATTAAATGTGGAATATTATCATAAGCAGATAGTTCAAGCATTTTAGGATCTATCATGATCATTTTACATTCATCGGCAGTATATCTATATAACAAGGACATAATCATTGCATTAATCGCAACAGATTTACCAGATCCCGTAGTTCCTGCTACAAGTAAATGCGGCATCTTAGCCAGGTCCGCTACAAGTGGGTTACCACTAAGGTCTTTTCCTAGAATTATTGGTAGTGAGTGGCTTGTATCATGAAATTCTGATGTTTGTAAAAGATCCTTAAGTCTAAAGAACATTCTTTTTTTGTTAGGTAGTTCAATTCCTATTGCATTTCTGCCAGGGATTACTGCTATACGCGCTGACGTGGCTGATAAAGATCTAGCTATATCATCGGCAAGACCTATTATTCTTGAAGATTTTGTACCAGCCGCTGGCTCTAATTCATACATTGTTACAACAGGACCTTCACGAGCAGAGACTATTTGACCCTTTACGCCAAAATCTTTTAATACAGCAATTAATTGCTCGCTTTTTTCTGCTAGTTCGGCTTGAGTTTGTGGTTTAAAGCTCTGATTATCTCCTTCGTCTAGTAGATCTATAGAAGGTAGTATATTAAGGTCAGAGCTAGATTTTGTAACAGGAGTCGCCTTCTTGGGTTTTCGTTGAAACGCCGATGGAATGGTGCTATTTGAAGATGAATAATCATCATTTTTTTGTTGATTCAGTGAAGCAAACTCTCCCTCTTCGTAATATGCTTTGCCAGTATCGAAGCTGGATAACTTAGAACTAATTTTTTGCAAAATTCCAAGTTTGTTTATCAATTTAGCGGCAGCTTTAATAACACTCAAAATTATCTGTGTGTATATTTTCAAAGGGATTCCTAATGCTAATACAATAAATAAGATAGATAATATTATATATCCTACATTATAGAATCTTTCATATTCAGCAAGTAGTGTAAAAGATAACATTATATGATGGACACCCATGCCTATAATACCACCACCTCCAGAAGGTAGTAGTTTTATCTCTATAATAGATAAGGCGGCGCAACTAAATATAATTGCTAGTACCATAGACAGAGTGCGCAACAAAGCTTGAGTTATTTTGCCGTTGCGAAGCAAAAGAAATGACCATGATACAAAGCATATTGGTAAAATAAAAGCTGATAATCCAAGTAATTGATATAATAGGTCTGAGATATAAGATCCTAAATACACAAAAAAGTTATCTGGTATGTTGTTGGTTACTCGATTAAAAGAAGGGTAGTTTGGATTGTAGGATACCAGCGAAGCGCCAATAGCAATAGATGTCAGCAATAATAAAATAGCCCTTAATTTATTATGCGATAATAGTTTTTTAAAATAATTCATGTGTAAAATTTCTTATTATTTAGAAGATATTAAATGATAGCTTGCATTCTATCAAGTCAATTACGTTATATTTCAATTTAATCTCAAAAATGACATTAGTGTCCCAGTTGTAACAATTAATCATAAAATTATATGCTTTTACTGTCGTAAGTCTTTTTTAAGCTCTATCTTACTGGCATACTAACTTAATGAAGCGTTTTCTTTTTAAGTATTTTACAAAAAACATAGGTTTACTGTGGCGACCTCAAAAACATTTGATAGTAATTTATATAACACAAACTCAGAGCATTTTATACCAGTTGCGTGCCATTATGACGAACATACGTTGCTTACAAAAAATGGTGAATTACTACAAACAATTCAAATCAAGGGAATTGATTCTGAAAATATCAGTGAAAATTTATCCGATTTAAGAGAAGTAGTTAGGAAATCTATACAGGATGCAATTAGTTGTCATAAATTTGCATTTTGGGTACACACAATTAGAAGTAAAGCTGATTTAAATGATGGCTCTGGTTATTCTAGCACCCTTTCAGAAAATATTCATGATATTTGGCGCATAAAAAACCATTTGAGTGATAAGTTCGTAAATACTTTATATATCACTGTTATACACAGAGCTCCGGAGTTGAAAATCAAGAACCTTAATTCTTGGCTGCACTCATTTTCATTGAACACTATTAGTGATTTTGAAGAAAGGTTTTTTGCAGCAGTTGCTAAAGAATTAAATAATACAGTAAACATCATCATGGAAGGTATGAGTGAGTATTGTGTTAATAAACTTGGTATAATCAGCGAAGGAGAGGAATGTTATTCAGATCCAATGTTTTTATATCGTCGTATCATGCAAATGAACGAAGAAAAATGCTTAGTTCCTATTTCAGATATATCAAAGTCTCTTTCATCTCATCAATATGCTGTTGGAAATGATCAAATTGAAGTCATGAGTTCTAAAGGCAAGAGTTTTGCCGCATTAATGTCAATAAAAGAGTACAGAGAAGTATCCCCTGAGGCGTTAGATATATTTTTACAAATTCCTGTTGAAATGGTCGTGACTGAAGTGTTTTATTTTGTTGATAGAGAATCTGTGGTTTCAGTTTATAAAGATCAAGATTATATACTTAGTCTTAGTGAAGATACAGATCTTAGAAGGCTCAAGGGATTGGATGTTATTATGGAGAAAGATCCACAGCAAGTGAGTTTTTGTCAGCAACAAATTTCTTTCATGGTAATTGGTTCAGGTAGAAAAGAACTTGATGAAAGAGTTTATTGCGCATCAGAAGCTTTATCTAAACTAGGTATTGTCCATGTACGAGAAGATATAAATCTTGAAAAAACATTCTGGGCGCAGCTTCCTGCAAATTTTTCGTTTTTAGCTAGGATGCGTCCTACTGTCAGTACAAATATAACAGCGTTTGCATCGTTACATTATGCTAATATAGGTAATCAGTATAATGCATGGGGTAAAGCACTTACATTACTCAACGCAGAGAAAGGTACTCCATATTTTGTAAATTTTCATGATAAAACTAATGTAGGGACAACATGTATTTTTGGCGAAAGCAAATCGGGCAAGACTACATTAATGAATTTTTTGGTTTCAGAGGCTGAAAAATATAATCCAACTACTCTTTATCTAACAAGTGATATGGATTCTGGTCTATACATCAAGGCGCGTGGAGGAAAATGGTTTCAGAGAAATAGCAATATAGCAAATCCGTTAATGTGCGAAGATACCAAAATTAATAGAGAGTTTATATTTAATTTTTTCAAGGTTATTTCGCAACATTACTTTAACCCTTTAACAAACGACGAATTGATTGTTTTGAAGGCTATGAGTGAAACTATATTTAAATTGCCAAGAGAAAAGCGCAAATTATCTATTATTATTCCAATATTAAAATCTTCTATAAAAGGAGGAGAGTCTTTGGCAAAACGCTTAGAAATGTTTTTACCAGATGGAGTATATTCGGGAGTGTTTGAAAGGGATGATCCTATTGAAGTGCCGGAGGGAGGGATTGTCGCAATAAATTTACAAAGCTTTGATGATGCAGCATATATTAAAGCTAATAGACCAAAAGAACTGAAATTAGTTGAGCAGTTTGAGTATGATTTGCATGTAATGGGAGCTGTTAAAGCGGCGATAGTGCTATCTGCTCAAAATATTATGCATAATTTATCAGATGGTCCAAAAATATTTGCAGTAGATGATCTTTCCGAACTTATGAATTTTGAGTATTATGGAAGCTTATTTCCTGTTATATCCGATAATATGTCTTCAATCAATGGTGTATTTGTAAGTAGCGTAAATATAGATGTATTATATGCTTTATGTATAAAGGATATTCCTCAGGATTGGATGTCTAGCATTAATACAAGCTTTATTCTTCCTTCAGAATTATCTATGTTAAGCCATAAAAAAGTTTTGAATTTAACCGAATCGGATCTTAAAAAATTATCAAAAGTGGTTGCAACATCAAGGCAATTTCTAATTCAGCAGGATGGAGAGGTGCTGTCATCAGAGCTAGATATTGATGATTTGCTAGGCGTTTCTAGAATATTGTGCTCTGCCAAAGAAGAGCGTGCAATTTATAAAGAAATTATAAAAAAACACGGTAATGAGAAAATTGAAAATTGGGTTCAACCCTTATTCGAAGAGCTTGATAATGTTATATAATAAAAAATTTATATTATAAATGATAAAACGTATCACATTATTATTTATATTAGCATTATGCTGTTTACCATTGAGCTCTGAGGCTGGGTTTTGGGGAAAGGTTGGTAAATGTTTTACAGATCCTTGTAATTGCGGTGATAACAACCCCAAAGTACGTGAATTTTGGCAGGATGAAAGGATACGTGATAATAATGGCACGAAGAAGGATAGAAATTGCGCGCCTTACAACCGCTCAGAGGGCAGGAAAGATAATACATGTTTAGTTAAGCCTGGTTTTGGTTATCCCAAGGGAATTACTTCCAATATTTGCGGAGAAGCAATGGGCCGCAATACTAAAAAGCTCAGAGTCAGGACTCAAATGTGCAATAAATTATTTTGCTGGTCGGAGTCTAAGGTTGTAAGCGGGCATGGTGAGTGTGTTATTTTCCCCGGCCCTCATCTTTTTCCATTAACTAGAATATGTGGAAGAGTTGCTCTTCCTAAAATACCAGAATCTGGAGTCTCACAAGATCCTGGTTATACAAATGGAGTTCATTTAGATTCGCAAGGGGGGGAAGAAGATGATGATCCTATATATGATAGTGACGGTAATGTTATAAGTGATATAGAGTTGCCTAAATATTGTTTATTCAATGATCCATCCTTAATGACTTTTGGTGCAGGGTGGAACGATATCATGGATTTAAACCCTGTTTGGCAACCCTTGCATAAAACTACAGAAACACATCCTATAATTATAATGATTCAATTTGTTCTCCAAGTGTATTTTCAATTATATGGAGGGATTTTTGATGCGCTAGGTATGCTATTTGATTTAATATCTGATGAATCATCTGGTAAATCATCCGATGATTTAGCAATTACGGCAGATATATTCCAGTTTGTAGCTTATATAATAAATATTATTGGTGATGCAATTGTTGGATTTTTATCTGAAATAGGTCAGATGAATCGAGTAGTTCTAGATAAACAATATGGATGCGTGAATTTACCAATGGGGCCTTTTCCTCCGCCATATTGTGAAGAAATTTCAGCAGGATACCCTATGCTCAGTTTGTATCAAATTTGTCCAGACAATGTTGACTCAACAAAAAGCAAGCCTTGCGTTACTTCCTCTGTAACAAATAATTATATTCAAAACTCTGTACGTGCTTCATATGATGAGTTTGTACCACTTATGCAGAGAAGCTGAAGATCCAATGACTACTGATGCATGTGTAACAATTGAAAATTTGGGTGTTTTCGCTTCGGCGTCAGCTCTGCATGCGACTACTGAGAATAAAGATATAATTAAGCCATGTTCAGCTGCAGGAAGTTCAGAGCCCTGCGTGAAATCTATGATAACATTTTTAACAAACGACCTTAGGGTTGTCTATGGAAATAAAATGGGATCAACTATATCAAAACAGGAGGCATATAACAGTGATTCAACCGATTGTTCTGCTATTGATACGAATAATTGCCAGCAAATATGGGGAATTAATAAAGGTCACTTTGAGGATGTTAGCCTTACATTCCCAGCTGATCAAGATCCTACTAATATGTTACCATTAACAAATACTGCCAACCTATTGTATAATAATAACAATTCAACTTCTATAAATTTTTCTATAGTGAGAGATGCGGAAGATCATTTTGATTACTCATTTACCCAAGACCCAGGTCAGATCTGTGCTTTTGTAGATGGTCGCAATTGGTATGATTGCGTTTCTAGAGTAGATCCTCCTAATCTAATAGTTTCTAATGCGACTGGTAGCACTTACTTCACTCCTATGATTCGTGCATCTTATACAGATGGTAATAATACCACTTCAGCTATTATTAAGCCTACATCAGTTTATGATGCTGAAGATACAATAAATACTGAGATAAATTTAGCAGGAACTATGCTTGAAGCATTTGTAACTGACGAGCTGTATCACACAAAGCCATTTTTAGGCCCTAATGCTCCAAATTCTGCTAGCATATATGGAATATATCAAGATGATATTAAGCCAATAGACTCAGCCGGCGATGAAAATGAGGATGCGGTATATCTTAAAGGTCTTGAATATCTAAATGGTGAATATCATTTGGGAGGGCGGTATGCATGTTTATCAAAAATTGGAGTATCAGATTGCCCGGATAATCCAGAAATGTGTGTCTTAACCAACCTATTAAATAGTGATGTAGTTCCATGCGGAGATTTTTTAAAGAAGTCTCAAGAAGAAGGAATAAATCAATGCACAGGAAGTGAAACTGGATGTACATACTCCGACAGCATAAGCAAAATTGGTAGCGGAACAATAGATATCAAAGCATGTGATGATAGTGTTAAATGTTATGATTGGGATGTAGAATTATGTGCAACTAGCTATGACGCGGCAAATCGCGTAGATCCTATTCCAGATTTTGGCAGTGTTTTACCTCAAAGTAAATATTATGATACCACAGCACAAAATTATGATACTGATTTACATATTGTTCGTAACAAAACATCAGTAGAGCAAGGATTGTGCGTAACTATTACGAGGCCAACTTGCTCTTCAGAGAATGATTATTCGCAAGAAAATGGCTATGCATCTTGGCCAGAAACTACAGTCGAAGAAATAGCTACTGGCTCATGCAGGCCTGGTTATTCCTCACTTGAACCATTAACAAGATATTGTATTCCACTTGATGAGACTCAGTCAGTTGCTTTTGAGCCATTATATCGTGTGCAGCCAGATGGTTCCTTTCAATATCCGCCTGATTTGTGTCAACCGCTAGTTTGTCCTGCTGAGACGAATTCAGCAGAAAATGGACATGCAAGTTGGACATCAGCTGCTTTTGGTAGTAATTCTATTGGTACTTGTAGGGACCAGTATAGCGCTCCTGTGCCTTTAACAAGACCTTGTGTATTATCAGCCGATGGTAATTCTGTAGAGCTGGGAGAGATGTCAGGTGAGTGTACTGAGATAGAGTATTGTACAGCTATTACTAATCCTAATACAGTGAGTAATGGGTACGCTACATGGACATCAGCAGAAGTTGGAGGACAATCTGTGGGTACTTGTGCTACAAATTATTATTCAGATGCAACTTTAACTAGGCCTTGTGAGTTATCGAACGGTTTGCCAACTCTTGGTGATGTATCAGCAGTTTGTTCTCCTGTTATGTGCCAGGGTGTAAGCAGTTCTACTACTATTAGCTGGCCTAATTCTTTCCCGGGTGTCAACATAGCTGGTTCTTGTCCTCCTGGATATGAAGGTAGCGTATCTAGAGATTGTAATATATCAAGTGATGGAAAAACGGCTACATATGGAAGCGTATCAGGAACATGTACTCCTAAGGTTTGTCCAGCAGAAGGTAGAGATCCAAATGCAAGTGGTGCCGCTAATGCATCCTGGCAAGAAGCAGAATTCGGTACTTATTCTAGGGGGTATTGTAAGAATGGTCAAAACTATAAGAGTGGCACCCTGCAAAGAAAATGTATATTGGCACCAGATGGAGTTTCGGTGCAATTCGAATCTATTGAAGGCAAGTGTAAGTAAATTAAATGCTGTATATTTTAGTGTTTTAATCTATGGTTAGTTCTTAATAGTAGTAAAAATATACAAGTAGAAGTTGATGTTAGTAAATAATTGCCATAGTATTCTGAGTCAGATATATAACAATTAGTTACAACCAATCTTTGTAACCCTAAGACATAATAAAAAGGCTATTACCATGAATGAAATTCCACTTTGTCCTCAATGTCAATCACCTTATGTCTATGAAGACGCAGGATTATTTATTTGTCCAGAATGCGCCAATGAATGGTCAAAAGATGCTAGTGTAAATGAAGTGATAGATGACACAATCATACGTGATGCCAATGGTCAAGAATTGAAAGATGGTGATACGGTTACTGTGATTAAGGATCTCAAAATTAAAGGAGCATCCTCAGTCGTCAAGGTGGGAACAAAAGTAAAGAATATACGCCTAGTCGATGGAGATCATGATATTGATTGTAAAATACCTAATATTGGACAGATGGGTCTAAAGTCTCAGTTTGTAAAGAAAGTTTCTGACTGATTGCGTGTTCTAACGGAGGAGCAAAAAGGCTGACAAAGATCTTTATAGACAAAACTCCCTTAATTAAAAATATTTAGTTGAGTAGTTTTTTCTTTATAATGTCTGCCACCCTAGTTATTTCTGAAAGGGGTTTATATGTATATTTCTCAAGATAACTTGTATTATTTTCAAGACGCTTTGCTATTCCTAAGTCAACAAGTTGCTGAATGAAAAAATTGTGTTTCTGAGAGTTAAAACCAAGCAGAGAAAATACATATAGAGGTTTGCCTATACTAGCTGCTTCGCTGCACATAGAAATAGAATCTGTAGTTATTATAACGAACTCTGCTTGTTGTAGCATAGCAGGATAGGGGTTTATTCCATCATCTTCTGGATCGTAAATAATATTTGGCCACGTAAAACTTTTCTTAAAATGTTTTTTAATATTCTTAGGTGTACGTCTACTAAATGATATAAATAGCGGAAGAGAATGTTCGTTCGATATTGATAAAAGTCTATTTTCTAATATTTGAGCCTTTTCCAATGTGAAAGTGTAATTTTTTGTAGATCCACCAATAATCACAGCAATATAGCGATCAATGTTTGGATAAGCCTCATTAAATCCCTCATATTTTTGAGCAATTTTATTTTTAACATTAGTCAATGCACCAATAGTTCTGACAACGTTAGGCAATGAATAATTAAATTTATCATGCTGAGGTAAAATGATAATCTCAAATTCCGTTGGATTAATATCTGGACGCATTATTTGAATTAATTTTGCTCTACCCTGAGATCTCTTTTTTAAGTATAAAGCAAGGGATGCCGTCCGGCGTCCAGAAGAGATTATTATATCTGGTATAGTTTCTTCTTTTAGATTATTGAGTATTGATCTTTTGACGCAAATTGGAAATAAAGATAATAAAAAATTAGGTAGCCTAGCAAAGTAATTATATTCAATATGTTTAATTTCATATTTTTCTTCAAGAGATTCCGCAAGTTCAGTAGCTTGGTTGGCATTACCAATTCTATTATCTACTAATACCCAAACTTTGGTTGAATCTTCAGTTGCTTCTTTCATATTAATTATATAATCAATTTAAATTATCACCGATTCTATTTCGGATATTTTGTCATTTATAGCAATTTTAGGGCTTTTAACTTCTATGTTTAATCTGAGTAAAGGCTCTGTATTAGATGCGCGTAAATTAAATCTCCAACTTTCAAACTCCATACTGATACCATCAATATAATCAATATTAAGGGCTTTAGAGCTATAATAATTTTCAATATTTTTAATAGACTCTAATACATTATCTACCTTATAATTTATTTCACCACTGCATGGATAAGAGAGCAAGCTTTTTTCTACCATTGCAGATAATTCATTTTCAGAATGACTCATTACATCAGCAACTAGAAGCCATGGTATCATGCCACTATCACAATAGGCAAAATCCTTGAAATAATGATGAGCGCTCATTTCTCCGCCATAAATAGCATTCTCTGAGCGCATTTTCTCTTTAATGAAACTATGTCCAGATTTGCTAGGAATAGCGACTCCGCCTGCTTTTTTTACAATATCTATAGTATTCCAAGTAAGTCTTGGGTCGTAAATAATTTTTGCACTATCATGTTTAGAAAGCAAACTATTTGCAAGCAGTCCAACAATATAATAGCCTTCTATAAAGTTTCCTTTGCCATCAAATAAGAAGCAACGATCAAAATCGCCATCCCAAGCCACACCAAAATCTGCATTATGATCTATTACAGCATTGGCTGTCATTGACCTATTTTCTATCAACATGGGATTAGGCACGCCATTTGGAAAATTACCATCGGCTTCCTCGTTTATATAAATAAACTCAAATGGCAGATGTTGTTCTAGCAACTTAATGATAGAACCAGCAGGTCCATTACCAGGGTTGACTACTATTTTATAAGGTCTAAGTTTCTTAGGGTCTATATAGCCTAGCAAGTGAGCAATGTATGCAGATTTATTTTCTTCTACTATTAACTTTCCTGGTACTTCAGCTAATTTTTGAGGAGTTTGTTTTGTCACTATGTAGTCATGTATTTTTTTCAAGTCATCAGACCCGCTCATAGGTCTGCTGCCGTGCTTGACCATTTTCATGCCATTATATCCTTTAGGGTTGTGGCTAGCTGTGATCATGATGCCACCACCAACCCCTGCTGATTCTCTATTAAATGTATGAAAATACACTTCTTCTGTGCCACATACTCCAATATTAATGACATCAATGCCAGAATCTATGAGTCCTCTGATTATAGAATTTGCAAGCATTGGGCTTTCCAATCTTACGTCATATCCGACAATGACTGTTCCAGGTTTAATGATATTTGCATAGGCGATCCCTATTTGATAGACCAGTTCTTCATTTAGATCTTCGGGAACTTTGCCTCGAATATCATATGCTTTGAAGCACTCTAATTTATCCATAACTAAACCTTATTTATTTCAATGTAAGGCATTATATCATTTTGAAACAAATAGTCATCTAATTGCACAGTAATTATTATTAATATATCGTTTCCAATATTTTTTATACTAAATTTATCTTGTGCTTGTATGTAGTTTGATTCATTTGTTCGTAGAGTAGAGATTTTATTGTTAACGGTAAACTGTGTAATGCCTTGGACTATCATCCAATTTGCAGAATAGTCGAAATATTCATCTATCTTTGCAGAAGTCCTGGGGTTGATTTTTATCTTCTTAATTTTGATTCCTTGGTTTTCCTGCACTGTTTTAATTGAGCCCCAAGAAAATAACTGTATATTTTGTGCATTATTCTGCAGTTGTGAATATATTTTGCGTACTTCTTCTGAGTCTTGCTTATTAGTTACCAAAAAACCATTATTTATATTAATAATAGCAAGATTATGGACTCCAACTACTCCTAATAATTGACCGCTATTTTCAATATAACAATTTGATACATTGTGCAAAGTCGCGTTACCTTTAACATTATTACCATTATGATCGACGGCACAATACTCACTCAAAGAAGACCAATTGCCGATATCTTTCCAACCAATATCACAAGAAATAACTTTCAGATTTTTGGATTTTTCCATTAGAGCATAATCAATTGATTGCTCAGGTATTGCATCAAATTCAAATGCATCTAGTTCTAAATGATTTGGCTTTTTACAACTAGATGCATCTATAGAGCGTTGCGCTCCTTGTATAATATCTGGGCAATATTTTCTCATTTCCTGTATAATACTAGAAGCCTTAAAGCAGAATATGCCAGCATTCCATAAAAAATTCCCTTTAGAAATATATTTTTTTGCTAATTCTAATGAGGGTTTCTCAACAAAGCGTATTACATCATTACCTTCATGTTCAATATAGCCATATCCAGATTCCGGTTTATTAGGATTCATACCAAAGGTTACGATGTTGCCGTTAGAGGCTAATTTTTCTGCTTGAATAACTGCTTTTTCAAAAGATAATTGGTTTGAAATTATATGATCAGCGGGCAAAATAAGCATCGTTTCGTCAGGGCCATAATTTTTATGTACAAACAAAGCTGCAATAGCAATTGCGGCAGCTGTATTTTTAGAGCTGGGCTCTAAAATATATTGCAGTGGAATGGTTTTTCCAAGTAGTTCTGACGCTTTATCATATTCTATTTGAGTTTGGGGAAGTAGATTGTGCGCGGTTACAGTGATAATGTTGGTAATTGATTGAATTTTTACTGCCCGAATAAAGGATTTTTGCAGTAAGCTTTGTCCATCATCCATCTGCATAAAAGGCTTAGGGTGTGTTTTATTAGAAGCAGGCCATAGCCGACTACCAACTCCTCCTGATAAAACCACTGCTTGCATTTTAATTATTAAATTATACTTTAAATTAAAATGCGAATTTAATAATTCTATAAAACTTTGTCAACCAGTATATTAGAAAAATATATTGGTTTTTATTAAAATAAGGTCTTGTAGATGAAATCATGAGATTTGTTGAATTAGTTATATTTAGTTGCGTAATTATGTACATATCATTATTATAATAATAAATAATATTGTTAGAAACACATGATCAACCACAAGACTCTTGCAAAATATCTAGGTAAGATGTTTATTCAGCAATTCCTTATTATATCTGCCATTATAATTTGCGTATTATTTATAACTAATGCATTTGATGTCCTACAAAAATTCAAATCAGTTAATATTACGTTGAATGACTTTGGTAAACTCATATCTTTTAAGGTTCCATATCTGTTCAGTGAGGTAGTTCCTTTAGTAGCCTTTATATCTACATTCTCATTTTTACGAAATATGAGCAAGCAGCAAGAATTAGTTATAATTCTAAGTAGTGGCGTTTCATTGTGGAGAGTTTTTATACCACATTTGCTTGTTACATTTTTTCTGGGAGCTGTGGTTATTAATTTAATAAGCTTAGTTGGTACTTATGGCCTACAAGCCTACTCCGCACTTGACAGAAAAATTCATAAAACACAGAGTGCAAGTCTAGTTATATCTCAATCTGGTTTGTTGATCTTTGAAAATTTTACAGGTGAAAATCGTATTATTCAATCGCGGTCTATTAACACAAAAACAAGTGAGCTTAAAGATGTTACTGTTTTAATAATTGATGAGCATAATAATCTGGAAATGCGCATAGATTCACCAAGCGCGATATTAAAATCAGATAATTTTGCATTAACATCTCCTTTGATCACCACAAAGGAAGGTTCTGAGAAGCTAGAAGATATGAGCTTATTAACCAATATATCGATAGATAGTTTGTTGCAAAGATTCACTCCGCCAGAAATGATTTCTATGTGGAATTTAAAAAGCTCAATAAAAGAATTTGCAAATTCAGGATTAGCGGTCACTAAATATCAAATTTACTATTATAAGCAAATATTCAAACCATTTTTTATGGTGGCGATGTCTTTAGTAGCTTGTTGGTTTATTAGTTTAAATACGCGTGATAGATCAGGCGCTAGAGTAGCAATATTAGGTTTAGTTTCCGGTGTGTGTACATATTTTTTCCTTGAAATGATGGTGCGCATTCTTGCTTACAGCGGATTAAATCCAATGTTGTCTGTTTTGCTACCATTATTGTTTATAATACTAATAAGTAAGTTTGTTATTTTACATTTTCAAGAAGCCTGATATACTTCTCTTTAATTGTTAATTAAAGAGTCATTTGTAATGAAGTTACTAGCATTTCTTGATAGATTTTCATCTGATATAGCCATTGATCTTGGGACGGCTAATACGTTGATATATGAAAAAAACAAAGGCATTGTTTTAGATGCACCATCTGTTGTCGCATTAATAAATAAAAATGGTACTATTAAGCCATATGCTTTTGGGCATGAAGCAAAAAGTATGCTAGGTCGTACGCCTACTGATATTGAGGCAAAGCGCCCATTGCAGGATGGTGTAATTGCAGATTTTAAAGCTGCTGAAGAAATGATAAAATATTTTATACGTTCAGTAAGAGATAAAAGATCATTTACCGGCCCTATGATAGTAGTATGCGTGCCATCTGGGTCTACTCCAGTTGAGCGCAGAGCTATTCAAGAAGCTGCTGAAGGGGCTGGAGCAAGAGCAGTGTACTTGATAGAAGAGCCTATGGCTGCTGCTATTGGTGCCGGACTTCCTGTTACTGAACCGACTGGTTCTATGATCGTAGATATAGGAGGAGGTACAACTGAAGTTGCAGTATTGTCTCTTGGTGGAATAGTTTATGCAAGGTCAGTACGTGTTGGCGGCGATAAGATGGACCAAGCTATTATATCTTACATACGTAGACATTTTAACCTTCTGATAGGAGAGTCTACGGCTGAAAAAATCAAAAAGCAAATCGGAACTGCTTGTGTAGTTTCAGATGCGCCTTTAAGGGAAATGTCAATAAAAGGCCGTGATTTAATCAATGGTATACCAAAGGAAATGGTGTTGAATGAGCAACAAATAGCAGAAAGCTTGCTTGAGCCAATTAGCCAAATTGTTGAGGCGGTTAAAACAGCATTAGAATGTACTCCACCAGAGCTGTCATCTGATATTGTTGATAAAGGTATAGTCTTGACCGGAGGCGGTTCTTTATTAAACAATTTAAGTCATGTTCTTAGAGATGCAACCGAATTACCAGTGTTTGTAGCGGATAATTCGTTGGCATGTGTGGCTCTTGGTATAGGTAAAGTGCTGGAAGATTTCCCGAGATTAAAACATGTGTTATTTAGACAGGAATAGTTTGAGTGGCGATCTTAGCTAACAGAGTAAAAATCAGGAATAATTTCATTGAACTTGGTAAATTTACCATTGCTTCAATTCAAAAATTCTTTACTGTGATTTTAATTGGTATTGCTTGTTATTTAATATATTTTTCTACTCCTCGGCCTGTTGGACAAGCTTTTTTAGAATCTACTGGTAGGTTTTTATCTATGGGTAATGTTGTGTATCAAGAGTCTATGGACACCACAAAATGGCTATTTGGTAGGTTCTCGTATCTAAAAAATCTAGAAGCAGAAAACCTAAAATTAAAGAGCCAATTAGCATTTCTAGAAAATATAAAACAACTAGAAGAAAATACTAGATTAGAAAATACAAGATTAACCAAACTACTTCATGTAACTAAAATAATTAAGCATGATTTTGTTACAGCAAGAATAGTTGGTACAGCGATTTCTCCTTTTGCAAGTTCTGCGACTATTCAAGCGGGCGCATCCAATGGGGTCAAAGTAGATGATATTGTGCGTGGGAGCTATGGTCTTGTTGGAAGAATATCAGAAGTAAGTAGTAATTATTCTACTATAATGTTAAAAAGTGACAGTAATTCTAGAATTCCTGTGATCACAAGCGGTTCAAAAATAAAAGGAATGCTTGCTAAACAGGGTGATATGTTAAAAATGATTTACTTGCCAGAAAATCATAATATAACTACTGGAGAAGTAGTATATACCTCTGGAGACGGAAAAATTTATCCAAAAGGTATATCTGTTGCGGTTATAACAAAAATTACGAATGAAGGTGTATTTCTAGAGAGCATAGAAAATATTAATGATTTAGAATTTGCCGTAATAGAATTAAAAACATCAATGGATAAATAATAATAGCTGGCTGCTGGAAACTCATGTTGATATATAAAAAATATATACTTAAATCTATCATACCAACGCTCGTAACCTTCACGATGTTATTAACAAGTTTGGTCTGGATTACACAGATCTTACGAATGGTGCATTTGATAGATAAGGGCATTGATCTGCAAAGCTTTTTTGCGCTAATTATATTTTTTATTCCGCACTTATTATTTATGATTTTGCCTATTATCTCAGTAATCGCTGTAATATATGTATATAGTAGGCTCAGAGAAGAAAGGCAATTAGTGATTCTAAAAAGCAGCGGGCTGAGCAATTATGACTTGGCCAAGCCAGGATTAGTAATGGCAAGCTATATTACTATGTTTGCATATCTTCTATCTGCTTATTTAGTGCCATTTTCATATAGCCGAATGAAAGAAGGCCTTGATAACTTTAATGGGGGTTATACATCCAATATTATCCATGCTAGAACATTCAATCAGATATCAAAGTTTTTTAATATTTATGTAGATAATAAAAATCTAGATGGTTCCTTTGATGGCGTAATTTTATTTGATAATCAAACCCCGCATAATAGAACTATTATTTTTAGTAAAACAGGAAAAATAATTCTATCAGACCCAAGTAAGACGGAATTTATATTTCAAGATGGGGTTAGGCATTCTTATGACCAAGCGGGAAATATAACAAAACTATACTTTGATCAGCTATCAGTTCTAGTAACAAATGAAGTTAATAATAATATTCGTAACAAAACTAGTGTGGAGCTATACATAGATGAGATGCTTTGGCCAGATGATAAGCTGTCTATAGACAAACAGAGGCGCTTGGTAACTGATGGTCATTTACGAATTATTTGGCCAGTATTTAATTTTGCTTTTGTGTTCTTAAGTTTGAGCATCTTTTTAAATCAACCATATAATAGAAAAGCGCATATTAAGCAATTTATTGTGACCTTTGCTCCACTTCTGTTGACAACATATTTTCATTTTAGCCTACAAAAGATCGCTTATACTGACGCAAACTATATTTTTCTCTGTTACGCTAATGTATTAGGTTGTATTGTATTTAGTATATGGCAAAGCACTAGAAGAAGTTTATGAGTTTCAAAGATTTGCAGGAATTTCTTACATTCCTAGAAAAGAACAATCAATTAAAAAGAATATCAGTAGAGGTTTCTACTGAGCTTGAGATCACTGAAATCAGCAGACGTTTTTTGGCAGAGGGTGGTCCTGCATTATTATTTGAGAATGTACGAAAACAAGATGGCTCGCTTTCAGAATTACCTGTATTAACAAACCTATTTGCTTGTAAGGAGCGCATAGCAATGGGTTTAGGCCTAAAAAATACAAAAGAGCTTAGAGAGCTAGGGAAATTATTAGCTTTTATGAAAAGTCCCGAGCCTCCAGCTTCATTTAAAGAAACTATATCAATGATACCTCTGGCTAAAAGAGTGTTGTCAATGTCTCCGAAAACTTTATCAAAAGGAACTTGTCAACAACGGGTTATAGATAAGCCGGACCTAAGCGCTTTGCCAATACAGACTTGCTGGCCTGGTGATGTAAGTCCTCTGATAACCTGGCCTCTTATTGTAACAAAAGGTACAGAAAGCGATCATTATAATCTTGGTATTTACCGCCTGCAGCCGGTGGCAAAGGATAAGCTTATTATGCGTTGGCTGAAGATGCGTGGAGGAGCTCAGCATCATGCTAAATGGAAGGAGTCAAATAAAGCCCCTATGCCTGCTGCGGCAGTAATTGGTGCAAATCCTGCTATTATTTTATCAGCTGTCATGCCAATTCCAAGTAATATGTCGGAATATAATTTTGCTGGGCTTTTGCAGAATAAATCTGTTGAATTGGTTCAATGCAAAACTATTGATTTGAAGGTTCCAGCTCATGCAGAGATAGTCATAGAAGGCGAAATCAGCATGACGGAATATCTACCAGAAGGGCCTTTTGGTGACCATACGGGATATTATAATGATGTTGAAGAATTTCCTGTCTTTAATATCAAAGCAATTACTATGAAAAATAAGCCTATATATCTCAGTACATATACAGGTAAGCCACCTGATGAGCCTTCGATATTAGGAGAAGCATTAAATGAAATATTCGTGCCGATCATTCAACAACAATTTCCTGAAATAATAGATTTTTATTTGCCGCCAGAAGGCTGTTCCTATCGTATTGCTATAGTTTCTATTAAAAAGACTTATCCTGGGCAAGCTAAGAGAGTCATGATGGGGGTTTGGTCTTTCTTGCAACAATTTATGTACACAAAATTTGTGATAATAGTAGATGAGGACATTAATGTACGTGATTGGAAAGAAGTGATGTGGGCTGTGTCCACCAGAATGGATCCAAAGCGTGACTCTAGCTTTATTGATAATTCACCAATTGATTATTTGGATTTTGCTTCACCAGAATCTGGTTTGGGTAGTAAAATAGGACTAGATGCAACAAACAAACTACACCCGGAAACCAAGAGGAATTGGGGCGAAAAAATTCAAATGGATGAAAAAACAATTCAAACCATCAATGATCTCTGGGCAAAGATTAATCCTTCAGAATAGTAATTGTTTCTGAGATTAACTTTGAATTTGGTATTAAATGTTTTTTATTAATACTTTGCAAAGTAGTATAGCGTAGATCAATATCTATTACTGTCCCTTCAAGATCCATGACAATGATAGTGGATTTGATTTTAAAAGGACGATAAAATAAGATCAAGATGCCAGCAATACAGCTAGATAAGGCATCCTTTAATGCGAATCCTAGAGAAAAGCCAGTAAGACCAAGTCCAGCAATAATAGCGCTGACGTCCACACCCCAAGTTCCTAGTAAAGTGATGGTGGCAATTATGATAATTAATATATTAACTACCTTGGCAGAAAAAATAATAGCGGGGTTTTTTTACGATACTTTTATTATTTAAACGCCTAAATAATAGCTTTGAGAAAATCATTGTTATAAAGAATGGTAATAATGTAAATAAACTAATCATCAAATGCGGTAGAAATTGGCTAGGTGAATTAAATAGTTCCATAAAATTTCCGATTATATTTTTATGAGAGAATATCATTTATATCTTTTCGAATAAAGAGTTTTGTTTGAGTCGGTTTTTTAATACATCAAAGTCAATAATTTCAGAATTTTGATCCTGGCAAATGCAAGAAAAAACGTATTTATCTTCATTATTCAATTTTTGTATACATTGCCCACAAATGCCTTTCATCATGCATTGCATAGGCGAGTTTAGACTGCATATCATTTTGGCTTCTTTAAAGAATTTTTGTTTATATGACGATACGGCCTGCATCATGCGGTCAGAGCCAATACATATGATATGTTCTGTGTTTTGAACTAATCCTGCTTCTTGCGCTAAGTTTATGGCGTCAATAACATTGCCTCTGACAAATATATCATTTTTTCTGTGAGTGGTTAGATCTGCTTCTTCGCAGCTCCATACAACGAGGTCAGAATTTTGTTCAATATGTTCAGCGTGAAATCTGTCTGCAGCCTTTCTATAGCCTGCAAAATAGGTCACATGGCAATTATTTTCTTTTAAGGCAGAAGCAATTGAGTATAAAACTGCATTTCCAAGTCCACCACCAATTAAGACAACATTCTTATTTTTTACAATTTCAGTTGGTGTTCCAGTTGGCCCCATAAGTACCATTTCTTCACCTATTGCAAAATTTCTACATAAACGACTAGATCTCCCCATTTCTAGTATAACTATCGATATAAGGTTATTCTTTTTATCGACATAGGCGCCAGTTAGGGCAAGTGGCTCGGAGGTTTTATGTAAGCTGCTAGAATGATTTTGTAGTTTAAAAAATTGCCCTGGCTTGAAGTTCTGGACGCATAATGGCGAGTAAACAATCAGTTCTACTATATTATCAGATAAAATATTTACAGCATGAATATAGCTTTTAAAATACTTATTCAGTTCTTCTTTTTTAGAAATAATATCTGGCAAAACTCGAGAAATTTCACGATAACCATTTTTTGCACTAGCTAGCGCTTTAACTACGTTACCAGCGTATTTTTGATTACAATCTCCGAAATAACTTATTTTACAATCTTTGCTTTTGAAGATATCAGATTCATCTTGTTCTGAAATATCAATATCTTGAAATTTATTTCCTTCAGTGCCGATTGCGATTATTACTGATCTAGCTTTTATATATTGACCACCAGAAAAGGAAACCCCCTCGACTGCGCTATATTGATCCTGATGAACTGTTTTTGGAGACAAGGATTCTTCAAATTTTATACCAAGAGCCAAAGCATGTTCAATTTCTTCATGGTTCAGTTTATAGGCTGGTGATTCTTTTAAAGTTTTGCGATAACAAATTGTGACTCCACCTAGTTCATGCAGAATTTTTAGTTTTTCATGAGTGCTTTTTGCCTTTCTGAATAATTTAGCATGAGAGATGAACTCTTGTGCAATGATCTTGTCTTCATCTGTTAACCCTTCTTCTGGATTAATTTTTTGCTGCCAAGTGGTATAGAATTTCTCTACTTGAATAGGATAATAATGCAATATTTCAACCGCGCTATCTATAGCAGTTAATCCGCAGCCAATAACTATTGCAGGCATACGTAATAATAAATTACTATTATTGTCAGGGAGGTAATTTGCTCCTTGTTGTAAATTCATCAAAAAATCAGATGCTGTTTTTACGCCTTTAGCAAAATAGTCTGATGTTCCTATAAAGCGCGGCTTGCCAGCGCCAAGACATAAAGCAATATGATCAAATCCTATTTCGAATGCTTGCTTTGTTGTTATATTGCTACCTAACCTGACTCCCCCTTCCATATTAAAGTTGCTTCGTCTTTCTAGCATCAAGCGTATTAAAGTCAGGTTGTTTTTGTCCCAACGGTTAGTAATCCCATATTCTGCAACTCCACCAAAGCCTTGTGGTTTCTTTGTTGATAAGGGGACTTTAATATCTTGCCAAGATTTGATAGGTTGATGAATATCAAAGGATAATGGTGAAATTTTCAAGCCATCAATGGCAGTCACGCTATGACCTTCATTTAGCAAATAGTGCGATAATGCAAATCCAGCAGGACCTAGTCCCGTGACTAATATATTATTATTTGTTGCCTCTTTAGGCAAAGGAGACTCAACGTTAAGTGGATTCCATTTACTCAATAAGAGATATATTTCTACTCCCCAGGGCATGGATAAGACTTGTTCTAGGATGTTGGACTCAACTAAAGGGGTGTTTACAGGGTCTTGTTTTTGATAAATGCAAGATTGCATACAATCATTACAAATGCGATGCCCTGTGGCCGCTACTAATGGATTATCAATCATGATTACTCCAAGAGCGGCAATGTTAAGACCCCTAGCTTTTAAAGTATGCATCTCTGATATTTTTTGCTGTAGAGGACAGCCCTTTTTATCAGTATTATCAGCTAACCCATGTGAGCATGAATCTTTCTCCTGTTTGTGGCAATATATACAATATTTAGCATGAGCTAGCGCATTATCTGTAGATTGTTCGCGATAACGATAGTCAAATCCTAAATACAAACTTTCTTTTAAGCGAGATATTTTATGAGTTCGAATATGCTCCATAGGCATAGGCACATCAAACAGCATGAGGTTACTGTGGTTATATACCATATAGGCGCAATATTTTGCTATAAGGTCAAGCTTGTCAGCATTAATTTCCGGTTCTGTTTGCCACTCAAGGACTGATGTTGCTATGGACTGCTCTGTTATAGTGCCTATAATATTTTGTAGCTGACTAGATATTTGTTGGAAATCAAAGTTGTCAGCATCATTCCTGGAATATTTTTTTAATACAAAACGCTGAATAAATTTGCGCCTGCATTCATAAATCGCATTGAATTTTTCATGCTTTTTTTGAAGGTCTAAATTTTCTGATTGGACTTGAAAAAACTCTGAAATAAAATCATCTAGAAGAGGTGCTAGCTTAATAATAAAATCAGAATATGTTTTACCCTGTGTGTTCCTAGGGTTTGTGCGATAGATCTTTATTAGGTCTAGTAAACTCGTATCAGTTAATGCCACATATTGCAAAAAACTCTGATCGAGCTTAGCAAGTCCGGAAAGGGAATTAAGATCCTTGAAATCAAAATTAGAGTTGAATGTTAGCATCTAGACCATTTTCTGCAATTACACCTAAATAAATAAATTGAAGTATGAGCCAAATAGCAGAAATCCCGGAATAAATCCGGGATAATCATTTGCTTTATTTTGCTGAAGAAGCTTCAGTTTCAGCGATCTTAGCATTATATTCAACGCCAAGAGCTCTAACTGCAAAGATCCATAGTACAACTATAACTAAGAAAATAGCTGCAAAGAATGGAGTAGCTTCAACAAAATTATATGAAGGCAATAATAAAAAGAAAGTTGATTGAATGAAGGCCCCGCCTGATTTACCAAGTCTACCACCAATAACATCAACTGCTGCTTTACCTTTTGTTTTCATTTCTTCATCAAGAGGAATGTAAGACATTTCTTTTGTTGAATCAAATAGCGAATACTTAGTAGCTTTACTTAAAACATTTTGAGCTGTACCAATCATCACGGCCATAGCTACTGGTCCAGTGCCAAAAAATGCAGCAACTTGTAGTCCGATTGTGTTGTCAAAAACAATAAATGCACAGAAAGCAAGTCCAGTAATCAAAATCATAACAGGAGTAAATGATGCAGCTGCAGACCATGATACTCTGCGCAAAATATTACTTCCAATTAACATAAAGAATATAGCTACAAAGCCTTGATACGCTTGGAACATACCCATATAAGAAGTGTAAGACTCAACAGTTGGGTATAGTTCTTTGATTTTTGACTTCCAAATACCTTCTACTAGGTTCATTGAAATACCATAGCAAAGGATCAAAGTGACCACTAAACCAAGATATCTTGAAGTAAAGATCATTTTAAAACTATCAGCAAGACTTAATTTTGGCTTCTTTTTCTTCGCCGCACCTGGTGCTGCTGCATCATAAAGAGCTGGGTCTGTAAGTACGTTTTTATTTACCCAGTAATATAAGAACAATATGAATAATCCACTAAGTAAAGTAATGCACAATACTGGTATTAACTTTACTTCGTCAGCAACAATATGCGTATCTTTATCAAGCAAATAATAAAAAGTAACTGCTACTAATGGCAGCGCACAATTACCCAAAAGCCCAAACATAGAATAAAAGCGTTTTGCTTCATTTGTTTTAGTTATTTTGTTTGCAAATTGCCAGAATAGCAACGAAAGCATCATGCTTCCCCACATTTCAGCCATTGTATAAAATGTTGCATAGCTCCATCCACCAGCGATTTTTAAAAACCATTTCAGGGTTGGGTGTTCCATGATTAAAGCATCAATTGTGCTATCAGATGGGTGAAAAAATTCTGGATTAGGATATAGGACGAATGCAAAAAATGCAAAATACGCAACAAAGAAAGAAGTTATTGTGTAAAAAACTTTTTGCTGACTCATCATATTGCATAATTTAGCATATATCACCATCATGACAATTGCTGACGGCAGAACTACATACAATTTAAGAAAGCTTACAGCTTCAGTTCCAATGTGAGTAACCACTAGGCCATCTTTGACTGAGCGAAGAATTGCATAGTTGAATAATATGCATGCCATCATTAAGGCCATTGGGATGAATTTTTTATTTTCATGCCATTCGATAGGCCAGAATATTTTTCTGAATTCAGAGGATAAATTTGTTTTTTCTGTAGTGCTCATTTTGTAAATCGCGCGTTAAATTATTAAGATAAGTCACCGCACGATCATACACACTTTCTCAAAAGAGTCAATAATCTTTATTAACTGAAAGTATAAGGGATACCCACTTATCTTGTTCTAAGGCTTTATCAACTACAAAGCCTGCATTTTTATAAGCTATCTCTATATCTTGTTTTTGGTAATCCAAGAATCCAGATAGTATAATTTTACTGTTAGTATGTGTTATTTGCTTGAAGCTTTTAGCCATAGCAATTAGTGGCTGCGCAAGAATATTGCTGACTATGAGGTCAAATGGTCTATTCCATTCTTTGGGTACGTTCAAACCATCTTCTGTGTTTTGATAAAATTGAACATGCGAATTATTAAAAATCAGATTGTCATTCGCTAATTTGACGGATATTTCTTCTATGTCACAAGCCAAAATATTTGACCTAGGCCAGATTTTTTCAGCAGCAAAGCTTAATATACCGCTACCAGTTCCAACATCAAATATTTCAGAAATATCTTGTGATTCTAATGATTCCATTGCCTCTATGCATAAAGAGGTGGTGGCATGATCACCGGTGCCAAATGCGCGCGATGCTTCAATATAAATTGGAGTTTTACTAGCATCAATATTTGTTAGTTGTCCAGTAGATGTGATAACAAAACGACCTATATCGATAGGCTTTTGCTGTTTTTGATACTCCATTACCCAGTCTTTATCTTCGATTAGTTCAATCGTTACTTCTGATGCGAGTAAAATATTATGTTTATCAGCGTAAGATTTAATATCTTGCTGTATCTTTTTGAAACTGCTGATTTTCCAGAGATATGCTTCAACTCCCCATAAATCATCATCCTGCGAATCAATAGTGCTGGAGTTTAATTCGAAAGTACTGATTCCTGGCGTGTCCTCGCAGAAAAAATTCTCAAAAATTTCTATAGATTTAAAATTTGTTACAAAACAAATTTTATGCGTAACTTTTGGTTGACTAAATGGGTTATTCATTGTTTATATATAATGATTATTCGCTGTTATGATATATGTCATCACAACTATATTCAACAATCATTTCAATATTTATTTAGGCGCTATATATTATGAAAAAAATAAATTCCATCCTTGTATTAATCTTACTTCTATCTAGTAATTTTGCGTTAGCAGAAGATCAACAAAATTCTGAGCCAAAAGCAAAGTTGCGCGACCCAGCTGAATTTCAAAAAGTTATAGATGAATATAAAACTTATGTTGCAAAAATAAGCCCAGAAATTAGAGATGAAGTTATTGCATTTAGAAAAGAAATTGCGAAATTAAATAGAGAGAAAAAGACGCTATATATTAAGTTGTCTACAGCAAGCCAAAATTACTTAAAAGAAGAACAATATTATAAGAAAAAGTTACCTTTGAATCGTAAAAGTCTAATTAATATGGAAGACCCAGGTAATAAAATAAAGAAAAGCAAGGAGAAGTAAAAGTTTGCTTTTACATAGACTAGGGGATGTATAATGACAATTATACTCGGTAAAATGATAGATAGGGTAGGGAATTTACTTACATTTTTATCTAGAATATGTTAGACATTGTTGCAAATAAATAAAATTCAAGTCTTGCTATGTATAATATCTTAAGAAATACGATTATTATTTTAAGTATCAGCGGCGTGGTTTCTGCTTGTGGCGACCAAGCAGAAACACAATCTCCAGCTCAGGGGCAAATAGATGCATATAGTAAAAAACGGGATGATTGCAAAGATGGGGCTGAAAAGAGCAAAAAAACAAGCGCAGAGAAGCCCAAAGAAGAAAAACATATACGTAATTATGGTATAGAGCCAGATGATATAGTATATGGAAATCCGGAAGCTTCCGTTATATTTGTGGTCTATACCGCACCGACTTGTCCGCATTGTGTTAGCTACCACAAAAGAACTTTTCCTGAAATACAAAAAAAATATATTGATACAGGAAAAATAGCTTATGTTACACGCGAGTTCGTTGGCAGTAAGCAGGATCTAGATGCAAGTATCTTAGCTAGATGCAAAGGAGATCAAGATAGTTACACGAAATTTATGCATGTTATTTTAGAGCAGCAAGAAAGTTGGGCCTATAATAAAAATTATCGCGAAATACTAACTAATATTGGTAGTATTGGAGGAGTTTCTCCTGAGAAATATGCAGCTTGTCTGCAGGATAAGTCGATAATCTCTACCTTAATGGAGAACAGAGCTCTTATAGTAAAAGAGCCTCGCTTTATTGGTACGCCAAGCTTTTTCATTAATGGCAAACAATATAATGGAGTATATACATTAGAGGATCTTTCAAAAGCTATTGATTCAGAGTTACCTGATGGATCTTAAAAAATATAATTCCATTCAAAAAAGAATAGATAAATATAAAGATCCAGAACCTCCTAAAAAGATAGAGTCAGGCGGCGGTCAGGCTTTTAATATAGCAGTAGAATTAGTCGCTGGAATGATAGTAGGCGTAATAATGGGATTGTTTTTTGATAATTTGTTTGATTCTAAGCCTATATCTCTTATAATTTGTTTAGTGCTTGCAATGGTTGCATCCTTTAAGTCAATCTGGATTAAATACGTTAATGTCAAATAGCCCTTTAGCTCAATTCCTAATCAAAGAAATAGCAGCTATCAACATAGCTGGATATAATATTGCGTTGACTAATTCTTCCTTATTCATGATCTTGGCAGTAACTTGCATTGTAGTATATTTCACTGTTGCCTTTAAAGGAAGATACCTAATACCCACGCGCTTACAATTAAGCGGTGAGCTTACATATGGCATGATATCAGATATGCTAGAGCAAACATCGGGCTCTGCTGGTCGTAAATTTGTTCCTTTTATATTTACGCTATTTATGTTTATACTTACGTGCAACTTATTGGGCATGTTACCCTATGCTTTTACGGTTACTAGTCATATATCCATAACTTTTGCTATGGCAATGATGATATTTTTATTAGTAACTTTTTTTGGGATATATTTACATGGATGGCGCTTTTTCTCTTTGTTTTTGCCAGCAGGAACGCCATATTGGCTAGCTCCATTAATGATAGTCATTGAATTATTTGCATTTTTAGCACGTCCGGTTAGCTTATCATTGCGTCTGGCTGCCAACATGGTTGCAGGGCATGTATTACTTAAAGTAATGGCTGGTTTTGTAGTTTCTTTAGCGATATATTTTAAATTTTTACCAGTGCCACTTATTGTGATATTGATAGGGTTTGAAATATTCGTCGCAATATTACAAGCTTATATATTTACTATATTATCTTGTGTATATTTAAATGATGCACTAAACTTACATTAGTGGTTTTGAGCACCGGAAAAAGGAGGGTGCTTAAAAGCGTCTTTGTGTTTTACTGTTAACAAAAAAAAGAGAGATTATATAATGGAATATATGGGTTTAAAATTTATCGGTGTTGGTTTCATGGCTTTTGGTATGGTAGGAGCTGCAATTGGAGTGGGTAATATTTTTAGTTCTTTACTGAACGCAATTGCACGTAATCCATCAGCTAGCGATCAGTTGCAAAGAATGGCATTGATTGGAGCTGGTCTTGCAGAAGCAATGGGTCTATTTTCATTCGTAATCGCGATGCTTTTGATTTTTAGTTAAACGAATAATATGCCTCAATTTGATGTAAACTTTTTTTCTTCTCAGCTTTTTTGGTTGGTGATTTTATTTTCACTACTATATTTTATAGTAAGTAAATTCATTGCCCCAAAAGCTGAGTATATTCTTGTTTCCAGGAATCGTTGTTTTGAAGATAACATAGGATACGCTGAAGAATATAATGTCAAAATCAAAGCTTTAAATGAATATAAAGTTACCCTTCTAGCAGAAATTAATACTCAAATTGAGGATAGGCATAAGGTTGCCACTCAAGCTCTAGAAGATAATTTCTTAGAGCAAAAAGCCCAATCTGCAGAAGAGCTTGAGGTGCAAAGAGCAAAAGCTTTGCAAAAACTGGATAAAGAAATTGATGTCTTTCGCAAAAGCCAGGGGGATTCAGTGATTAATCTAGCATCTTTTATCATACATAAAATCACTAATAAACAAGCGGATTTAAAGCATTTGCAAAAAATATACGGTAAAATAAAATGACACATTTTTTAGATGAGAATTTTGTAGTTGCTGTATGTTTTGTAATATTCGTATATTTGTCATATAGGCCAATCAAAAAAGCTATAATCAATTCTTTAGATGCGCGCATAAACGATATCAAGACAAAATTAGAAGAAACTGAAAAACTCAAGCATGATGCTAAGTTACTACTAGAAGAAGTAGAAACTGAAATAAAAAACTTCGAGAAGGAAAAAGGGACAATTCTTCGTAATGCTGAGCAAAATACCGAAAAGCTTATAGAGATTAGAGCCAAAGAGATGGGTTTGTTTTTAGAGAGAGAAAAAAACTCTGCTATTCAGTCTATCAATAACCAAAGCGTTAAATCTGCCACAGCTATGCGAGTAGAATTTATGAATTCTGTGCTTTCTATAGTCCGTTCATATCTTGCAGAAACGAAAAATAACTCTGTGTCGGACGAAGAGATAGTTGCTCACTTTTTAAAAAAATAGGATTTGTATTGTTTTAAAGCAATTGCGCGCCAATCATTAATCTGTATAGCTAGCACCTCGAGCACAAATTAATACTAATAATCAAATGACCGACTTCCTGTCCCTACAGATGTCCTAAGTTTGCAAAGTGCATTGCTCACTCTGTTCTTGTATTTTCTATCAAAGTCTATTATTCTTGCCCGTAATAAAAAGATATTTAAGTGAAATCATATGTTAGAAAAAATACTAGAATCAGCAAGAAATCAAATCAATGAATCTAAAACTTCGCGTCAATTACAGGATGTTAAGGTAGAGTTTCTTGGAAAATCTAGTTTGATTAATAAGGAAATGCAGAAACTAGGTAAAGTTTCGCCGGAAGATCGTAAGGAACTAGGGCAAAAAATCAATCAGGTTAAGCAGCAAATTCAAGTAATTATAGACGAGCAGGCGACTCTTATAGAGAAGGCGGAGCTAGAAGAGCGCTTTGAAAATGAAAAACTTGATTTATCAATTCCAGAAAGACGAGTGAATGCCGGTAGCATTCATCCAATTACTCAATGTATGGACGAATTAATCCAAGTATTTTCAAAATATGGATTTGATATCAAAGATGGACCGAGTATAGAAGATGACTGGTATAATTTCACAGCATTAAATATTGATGAAAATCATCCGGCACGTCAAATGCATGATACTTTCTACTTGAAAAAAACAGATGAAGATACAAAATTGCTTAGGACGCATACATCTCCTATTCAAATTCGTACGATGCAAAATGAAAAACCTCCTTATAGATTCATTGCACCAGGTAGAACTTATCGTTCAGATTCGGACCTAACGCATACGCCAATGTTTCATCAAATAGAAGGGTTGGTAATAGACAAGAATATTCATATGGGACATCTAAAACATGTTATCATTGACTTCATACGTACTTTTTTCGAGAAAGCGAATATAGAAGTGCAGTTTAGACCAAGTTTTTTCCCATTCACAGAGCCATCAGCCGAAGTGGATATCAGAATGAATAAAGACGATAAATGGCTTGAGGTTCTAGGGTGCGGAATGGTTCATCCTAATGTACTACGTAATGTAGGAATCGATCCTGAAGAATATCAGGGCTTTGCTTTTGGACTTGGGGTAGAGCGTTTTGCAATGTTGAAATATGACATTCATGATTTACGTCAATTTTTTGAAGGTGATATGCGTTGGTTGAATCATTATAATTTTAGTGCTTTGGATATACCAACACTTGCAGGAGGTCTTACAAAATGAAATTTACTATATCGTGGCTTAAACAATTTTTAGATACAGATGCTAGCATAGAGCAAATCGCACAAACTCTAACCATGACAGGTTTGGAAGTAGAGGGTATTGAAGACCGTAGCGCCAGCATATCGGCATTTGAAGTTGCAGAAATTATTGCAACTGAAGCTCATCCTGATGCGGATAAGTTGAAAATTTGTAAGGTACAAACCAAAGATGATTTATTACAAATTGTTTGTGGTGCTGCAAATGCTAGAGCTGGTATTAAAGTGGTTCTTGCAAAGGTTGGAACTTTGATACCAAGCGGTAATTTTAAAATTAAGCAGGCGCAAATACGAGGAGTAAGCAGCTCTGGAATGATGTGCTCTCTAGAAGAATTAGGACTAGAGGGAGACTCTAGTGGCATTATTGAGCTATCACAAAAGGCGGTGATAGGCGATGGTGTAGCTAAATATTTAGGTGCAGATGATCCGGTAATTCATATTAATATTACTCCAAATAGAGCAGATGCCCTGGGTGTGTATGGTATTGCAAGAGATCTTGCTGCATCGGGCCTTGGAACTTTGAAAGAACTTAAAATTCCATCTATTTCAGAAAAATTTGAAACAAATTACAATTTAACAATTACTAACAAACAGGCTTGTCCATTATTTGCGTTCAGAGAAATCAAGGGGCTGGAGAATAAAAAATCTCCTGAATGGCTAAAAAATTTACTAGAAAATATTGGCGTTGGTTCAATTTCTCCGCTCGTCGACGTTACTAATTATATCTCATATAGCTTTGGGCAGCCTATGCATGCCTATGATGCAGATAAAGTAGGGTTATCACTTGTCGTTGAGCCTCTGGATTCTGATAGTGCTTTCAAAGCCTTAAATGAGAAAGAATATCTTTTGAAAAAAGGTGATTTAGTAATAAAGGATTTAAATGAAGTGCATTGCGTAGCAGGAATTATTGGAGGTGAAAAAAGCGCCTGTGACAGTAATACCAAGAGTGTTATTTTAGAAGCTGCAAGTTTTAATGCTGAATATATAACCAAAACTGGTCGCCGTATAATGGTTGATAGTGATTCTAGATATCGTTTTGAGCGTAATGTAGATAAAGCTTTTACATTAAAAGCTCTGGATGTTGCAACAGATCTTATCGTATCTATATGCGGTGGAGTGCCATCAAAATTAGTTTCTTCGGGAAGCTCTGATGTGCTAGTGCGTTCTATAAATTTTCCATTAGACTTTTTGAAATCTAGAACGAATATAAACCTCTTGTCTAAAGATATTTGTAATATTTTGGCTAAATTAGGTTTCGTCTGCAAAGAAAATGGAGATTCTATAGATATTACTATTCCAAGTTGGCGTTATGATGTTTCGATCAAGGAAGATATAGTTGAAGAAATAGTACGTATTTATGGATACGATAATATCCCAGAAGATCCACTTCCAGCCTCTAATATAACCAGTATTATACCGCGGGATCAAAGACGTATATCTGATATTAAACGCTTGCTTGCAAGTAATCATTACACGGAAGTAGTTAGCTGGTCATTTATGGATAGCGCCAAAGCGGAGCTATTTTCAGAGTTAAAAGAGGAATTAACTTTGCTAAACCCAATTAGCTCGGATCTTGATTATATGAGGCCTTCAATTTTGCCAAATTTATTAAGTATAACTAGCAATAACATTAATAGAGGCTTCAGAGATTTGTCTTTATTTGAGATTGGGCCTATTTTTGAAGATACTGGTAGCAAAGTAATAACTAGTGCAAGTGGCATTAAAACAGGCATGAATTCTATAAAGAATACTCATGAAAATAATCGTAAGTTTGATATATTTGATATTAAAGGCGACATAGCAAATATCTTGCAATCAGTGGGTCTTGATATTAATAATTGCCAGATAAAAAACAATGCACCTAATTACTATCATCCAACTAGATCAGCATCTATTTGTTTAGGAAAGAATATTCTTGGATATTTTGGGCAGGTCCACCCTTTGATTTTGAAAAAATTTGATATTAGCGTTGATGTAGTTGCATTCGAATTAAATATATCGAAGCTACCATTTGGCAAAGAAAAATATGGTAAAAGGCCAAATTTGATTGTATCTGACTATCAAATGATCACGCGCGACTATGCTTTCGTAGTTAAGGATGATCAAACAGTTGGAGAGCTGTTGAATTTTATTAAAAGTACAGATAGAAAATTAGTAAGAGCGGTGAATTTATTTGATATTTATACGGGTGATAAAATAGATAAGGGGCATAAATCTGTAGCGCTTTCTGTTAGCATACAGGATGATAATAAAACTATGAATGAAGCAGATATTAATGCTATCAATAGAATTATTATAGATGGTATGCAGCAAAAATTTGGCGCTATTCTTCGTGATAGCTAATAGAACGGTGAATTAAATTCACTGTTCTATAGATCTTTCTTGTGGATTGTAATTTCAGAGTCTGACCTGAATTTAAGAGAAGGTACATTCACATAATATGTTGCTAATCTAGTTAAAAACGCGCCAATAACAACTATAATCACAGCATTTCTGATATTAACTGGGTCTGAGTTATAAGAATTTACTTTTAGGTAAATACTCAATATAGCTCCCCAGGCTACAAATATTTCTGCATTAATAGTGCGATCACTGTAAAAAGATGGATTTTTTATTCGCAATAAGTCACGTACCATCACTCCACTATTGGCTGCTATAAGAGCAAAGCATGTTCCCCAGACCTCGATAGGTTCGATTCTAGCTACAATTGCAATAGCAACGCCAATAACAACAAATGATGCTTGTCCGAGTGCGTCTGGCGTTGTTGCATGGCGTATCCAAGAGCTGAGATTTCTTATAGCGAAATTCTAGGCAGCAATTATTAAAT
>JAQXDF010000050.1 GCA_029251475.1 Rickettsiaceae bacterium | reverse complement strand
AATTGTGGATATTAATCTATAGAGATATTCTATATAAATATTAACCTCGCTGCTTCAAGAAGAAATTATGTAGCGTTCTTGAAGTGTAGCGATAAAATAAATATTCTTATTTTTTAAATAGACATATTTAGGTTGTAACTTTATGCAAAACCACCTTCCAGGCTGTTTTGATTTAACCCTAGAATTACAAAAGAAATAATTAATTACTCCTTAAGTTATACACAAAATGCATATATCTACTACAATATCTAATATTTAAACATAATGTTAATTTATTTCTACTAGTAAACTTGTTTTTTAGCAAGCATTATGCCGGTTTCAGAGGCGCGCCCATTTTTTAGTCAACTTATACGAGAGCTATATAATCACTAGAAACTGAGCACTTGTTTCACATCTTATTCACATAGTTATCCACAGCAATTGTGGATATTAATCTATAGAGATATTCTGTATAAATATTAACCTTAGAATCATGCTAACGCCATTCTTAATTCTTATCCTAATTATATATACATAAATTTTCGCTAGACCTATCTTTAGACGTTAAATATATAAAAAAATCATTAAGTCTTCTAGTCCAGACAATGACTATTAATCAACACATATATGTTGTTGACTTTTTAAGATTTTACGCCAGAATAAAACCATAAAATTATACTAGAAATTCATGACTAATAACACTACTCTGCTACAGGCAGCTACAAATGGCAAGGTAATATTACTGGAAAATATGCTAGCGATAGGCGCTGACATTAATGCCCGAGACTCACAAGGAAACACTCCTCTTATACTAGCCGCGCAAAATGGGCGCACAGATGTAGTGTACATATTACTTAAAAGGGGTGCTGATGTTCACGCAAAACCCAATGATAATTACACAGCTATTTTAGCAGCATCAGAATTTAGTCACCCAAGCATAGTTAAGCTTCTGATAGAGCATGGAGCCAATGTCCATGATAGAGATATAGGACAAGCCAATGCTATCTTATTAGCCACTCAAAAAGGCGACCTGGAAACAACAAAATTGTTGCTTAAAAATGGTGCAGATGCTAATGAACCGGAAGGAAGATCAACTCCACTTATTAGCGCGACCCAACAAGGAGCATTAAATATTATGTCTCTGTTAATTAAACATGGAGCGAATGTTAATGCAATTAATGACAAAGGAGCAGCAGAACTAACTACTGCTGCTCAAAAAGGATATTTACAAGCTGCTAAATTACTCCTAAATAACGGAGCTAATATCAATATTTTAGATAAATACAACCAAACTGCACTTATTATTGCAGCAGAAGATGGGCATACAGAGTTGGTAGATCTATTAATTCAACGTGGAGCTGACGCACATATAAAAAGCATACAAGGCTATTCTGCACTTACCTCTTCTGTAGATGGAGGACATTTAGCAGCCGTCAACTTACTCTTAAATAATGGAGCTACTCAAGAAGATGGACATAAATCTCTCTTATCTGCAGCACAAACTGGACGCACAGATATACTCACCCGACTACTTGAATTCGGAATTAAATTTGATATCGAACATAATAACCTAGCTTCTTCTGTTATTACAGCCGCAAGTAGAGGTGATAATGCCACCCTTAAACTACTCCTTAAGGAAGCAAAAAATATCAATAAAGAGGCAGAAGGAGGAGATTTAGCACTTTATACAGCAGCACAAAATGGCCACAAAGAAGCTGTTGAAATATTGCTTATGGAAGTATCTAGAATTAATGATAACAATAATGGATTATCAGCTATCTCCTCAGCTAAAAATAATAACCATCCAGAAATATTAGCTCTGCTGGAAAAGGCTAATTTAGCTGGCAATGTAGCCTATGACATCTTAACAGGAAAGGTTGAGCTTGACCCATCAGAACCACTTCAAGTGGATTGCAAGTGGTTCATTTATAGATGCAAAGCTGCTATTGACGAGATTTACTTAGAGAATAACAACCAACTTCCTGCGCAAATCATCAATAGATTTAAGCTAATATTAGACCAAATACCAAGATTAGATATTGTAAATAAGTACTCAGAGATAATACAAGACATGCCGCATTTAAACAATGAGATGCTAGATGAATTGATTGATTACTGCAACCAAGCAGAGCTTAAAATTCCGCTTAGTGAGTCAGAAACAGATGAATCATTGGATATATTATGGGATATAGACCTAAGTGATGGTCAAATTATAATACCTTTGGGCGACACGGCTCCCCTTAGCGACCAAGAGACAGATGAAGCATTGGATATATTATGGGATATTGAATAATCTATAAAGACTCTAGCCCAACAAAAAGTCAGATGCGTCCAATGATTCAATTAGTGTTATTTATTCGATCGAAGTGTTAATATCAACGCCAAAATCATTTGCTGCACCTTGTAAGCACATTTCAACTTGATCCTCTAAATCATTTTGACTATATATTTCTTTTTTATCATGAAGGTATTTACAAAAAATAACTTCAATTTTTTGATTAAATTTAGAAAACACTGAAGTAACTTGTCTATTAACTAGTTTTTCTATTTTCGAAATAGCTACATCTGCTTCTTTTTCAATTTCTATTCGAGCCTGTTCTTTAATCTCATGGACCAATAAACTATATTCCTTTTGTTGAGACTCTTGAAAAGCGCGTAATTCTGATTGCTTGGAAGCCGTGATATCTGAACAATCTACAAACGTCTCGTGCCCAGGAATAGCAAACTTATTAACGTCTGCCTTCCTTGCTTCAAATTCCTGAAAAAACTCCTCTTGTTTTTTCATCGAGATATCTTGAAAGGCCTTTTTAAATTCTTTTTTTATTTGTAAAATTTTAATCAAGGATTTCCTTTCAATGAAAGAGGTAATATATTGTTTTTGGGCATCATACTCTTGAAATGTCTTAGAATAAAATAAAGCTACCAGGTCGTTTAATTTATTTTTAAAATACCCTACCAACTCTTGTTCTTGCGCAGACAATATCAAGCACCGGTGGGGATTAAGGACATTGTTGCTGCTAACTTGATACTTCATATCTCAAACCATTTTTGATCAGCTTATTAAAATACTATCAAGTCTATGAAGAATAGTAAATATTATATAGAAATTTTATGGAATTTAAATGGTGGGCTTGAGAAGACTTGAACTTCCGACCTCACGCTTATCAGGCGTGCGCTCTAACCAGCTGAGCTACAAGCCCATCGAAATGGGTGAGCACATTGTATTAAAATATACCCAATTGTCAAGTATAATACAAAGGAAATATGATTATTTAAATTGAATTACCGCTTTACGCAGCCTCCAAAGAAGCAATATCCATCTGTCTGTAACTTAATGCCTCTGCTATGTGCATTTTATTTACCCATTTTGCACCCTCAAGGTCTGCTATGGTTCTAGCTACCCGAAGCACCCTATTATAGGCACGCATGGAAAGGCGGAATTTTTTTGCCGCTTCGTTTAGCATAGCGCGCCCTTCATCTCCTGGAATCGCATAATCTACTAATAACTGCCCATCAAGACTATTATTAAGCCTAATATCATAGCCTTCATAGCGCTCTGCCTGAATTATTTGAGCTGACAATACTCTCTTAGCCACCTCCTCGCTCGACTCTTCTTCGGCTGCATTTAATACTTGATCATAGCTATAATGCTCTTCTGAATTTCCAACCTCGATATGCAAATCAAATCTGTCTAAGATTGGACCTGATATTTTAGATTGATAAGCGCTAGCACAAATTGGAGCTTTATTACATGCCTTATGTGGATCATCCAAATAACCACATTTACATGGATTCATAGCTGCAATTAACTGAAAATTTGCTGGATATGTTAAATGTCTTCCAGAACGTGCAATTGATACTTCACGTGTCTCCATTGGTTGACGCAGAGCTTCAATAACTGTGGAATTAAACTCAGGAAGCTCATCTAGGAACAACACTCCATTATGCGCCAATGAAATTTCACCTGGCTTAATATTACGCCCCGTCCCGCCACCTACCATGGCCGCAATTGTACATGAGTGATGCGGAGTGGCGTTGTTGCATGGCGGTTGAAAAAGGTAGGTAGTTGCGCTATTAAAGTACGTATGAAAAAATACAGAAAAGAACGCAACTGGTCGCAATATAACCAGAACTTAAAGAAAATAG
>JAQXDF010000038.1 GCA_029251475.1 Rickettsiaceae bacterium | reverse complement strand
GATTCTAGCATCTTAAGATTAGTTTGATAAACCATTTCTTTTAACTCTTCAATTCTTGCCGGAGTTAAGGCTTCTCTCTCCTCTGCAGCTGCATTGATCCCGAAAAGATATTTGATATCGTCAGAGAATTTAGCAGACTCTTCTTGTGCAAAATGCTCACGCACATAATCAATATAATGCTCAATCAAGCCTATTACATTCTCGCTGGTTTCTGGGCTAAAAACACCCTTAACCTGTTGGTCTATCAAAACACTAAGCGGTGATAAGTACTGCGATTCATCTTCTGAGACGAGTAAGTCACTACATATAAAATTAATAGTGTCTTTAAATTTTTTTCCTAACCTATGCTCAAGCCTAGATACAAATACTTTAAAATCTATTTCATCATTGATCTTGGGGTTATAATTATTTTTTTCCTCTACAAGATCATTCGCTAAAATGACTGAGCTTATTGCCTTTACGATTTCTGCTCTTACAATAGCATTGCCATAACCATTTTCAGCTTTTGCTATTGCAAGAGCGGTTTTTCCATATCCATCAGTTGCATTAACATCAATATCAGGGTGTTCAAGTAACAATTTTACTATTTCCACGTAGCCACGTTCGACAGCTTTTATTATAGCAGTTTCTTTATATTGATCGCTTGCATTAACATTAATATTAATATCAGCATGATCAAGTAACAATTTTACTATTTCGACGTAGCCATACTGTATAGCGTTTATTAGAGCCGGGTCTCCATCTTTATCAATTGCATTAACATTAATATCAGGATGATCCAATAATAATTTTACTAGATCCACGTTGTCACGTTCGGCAGCTATTATTAGAGCAGTTTGTTTATATGCGCCAGCTGCATTAACATCAATATCAGAGCGTTTGAGTAACAAGCTTGCTATTTCTGTGGATCCATTTTTTGCAGCCTCTACTAAAGCAGGGTTTACGCTTATTAGATTTGAGGCCCTACTGTTATCAATTGTATTCACATCAATATCAGGGTGCTCAAGTAATAATGTTACTGCTTTTACGGAGCGATAATTTGTAGCCGCTACTAAAGCTGTTGTTCCATTTGAGGTCAATGCATTAACGTCAATATCAGGTCGGTCAAGTAACAATTGTAATATATCAACTTCGCCATGCCCAGCAGCTATCATTAGAGCAGTCTGTTCGTTGGAATCAAATGCATTAACATTAATGTCAGGATGACCAAGTAACAATTTTACTATTTCGACGTAGCCACGTTCGGCAGCTTTTATTAAAGCAGTTTGTCCATATTCTCCATTTACATTAATATTAATATCAGGGTGATTAAGTAATAACTTTACTATTTCGACGTAGCCATACTGTATAGCTGTTACTAGAGACGGGTCTCCATCTTTATCAAAAGCATTAACATTAATATCAGGATGCTCCAGTAATAATTTTACTATGTCTACTTTGCCAAGGCCTGTAGCACCTAGTAATGCAGTTTGTTTATATGCGCCAATTGCATTAACATCAATGTCAGGATGCTCAAGTAGTAATTTTACTGCTTTTACGGAGCGATAATTTGTAGCCGTTATTAAAGCAGTTGTTCCATTTGAGGTCAATGCATTAACGTCAATATCAGGACAGTCGAGTAACAATTTTAATACATCCACGTTACCATGCCCAGCAGCGGCTATTAGAGCAGTTTCGTTATATTTATCTCTTGCATTAATGTCAATATCAGGATGCTTAAGTAATAATTTTACTATTCTAGCTTCTCTTATCCACGTAGCTTTTATTAAAGTAGTTTGTCCATTTGAGTCAAAGGAGTTAACATTAACATTAGGATGCTCAAGTAACAATTTTACTGTTTCTACTTTATTCTCTCTAGCAGCTATCATTAGAGCGGTTTGCCCATATCCCGTATTTGCATTAATGTCAACATCAGGATACTCAAGTAACAATTTTACTATTTCGACGTAGCCACGTTCGGCAGCTTTTATTAAAGCAGTTTGTTCGTTGGAATCAAATGCGCTAACATTAATGTTAGACTGCTAAAGTAATAATTTTACTAGATCCACTTTGCCACTTCCTACAGCCATTATTAGAGCAGTTTGTCTATATATGCCACTTGCATTAACATTAATATTAGGATTATCAAGTAATGATTGTACTGTTTCTATTTTACCGCACGATATGGCGCGTATTAGATCTATATCCAGCTTTGTCTGATCTTCGAGTGTTAGTGTTGCTTGTTCTGTCTTGTTTTTGGCCATAATTGCTGATTTGAATTCATTTGTATTATTGGATAATGAGAGCTATCACTTACGAGAAATCGTAAGTGATAGCTCTCATCTGGGTTTGAAAAATAAAACATATGGCTATCCGTTGTTTACTCATCACTCTTCCCGCTCTTCTCGAGGAGCGCTAACAGCTTATTTTTTGTTCGACAAAACCCAATTACTATTTAAGTAGTCATTACTATGATTTGATAAATATTCTTGATACGTACCCTTGAAATCCACAACCCCTTTTGTTGTAAGAGCAATGATTCTTGTGGCAATGGAAGTAGCAAAATCTCTATCGTGAGTCACCAAAAGCAAAGTGCCTTCATAATCCATTAGAGCCTTTTTCAAGGCCTCTCTTGACTCGATATCCAAGTGGTTGGTGGGCTCATCTAAAATTAGAATATTATTCTTTTCTAAAATAATCTTAGCTAGTAAAAGCCTAGCCCCCTCTCCTCCACTTAAATGTAGAATATTCTTGGCAATATCATCTTGCCCAAATAACATTTGTCCTAAAGCAGTACGTATAGTGCCGGTAGTTTCTGTTTCCGCCTGGCGTGTGAGCCATTCAATAACACTCATACTTTCATTGAGTAATTCATGATGATCCTGAGCAAAATATGATATTTGAGCTTCATAGCCCCATTCATGCGTACCCATATCTGCCTTAACTCGATCTAGCAGAATTTTCAATAAAGTAGATTTACCAATACCATTAGCACCAATAATGACCGCTTTGTCACCGCGATGAATATCAAACTTCACCTTATTAAGTATAACTTTATCGCCATAATTCTTAGCTATACCTTCTACCCTCAGCACCTGCTTCCCAGAAGGTCTTTTTTGTTTAAAATTAAATGTAGGCGACACGCGAGAACTTTTTTGAATGTCCGGAAGTTCAATTCTATCCATTTGTTTTTCACGGGATGATGCTTGCCTAGACCTAGTACCAGCACTAAACTTATCCACAAAAGCCTGCATCTTGGCTAACTTTTTCTCTAGATAATTTACAGCATGCATCTTGTGCTCAATTACCTGCTGCTTTTGCTCTATAAATTTATCATAATTACCTGTGTACATATTGATTTCACCATAATCAATATCCAAAGTATGTGTTGATACATTATTAAGGAACATTACATCATGTGAAATAAATAGTAGAGCACCCTTAAATTTATCCTTTAGATAAGACTCAAGCCAATCAATCGACATAATATCAAGGTGGTTGGTTGGTTCATCTAATAATAATACATCGGGGTTATTAAATAGACTTTGCGCCAAGAGCACACGAAGCTTATACCCCCCAGATAATCTAGACAAAGGCTGGTAATGCATTTCTTCTTTAATTCCCAGACCAATCAATAAATCAGTAGCTAAAATTTCAGCTGTGTATCCATCATTATCCGCAATAATTTGTTCAAGTTCACCTAGTCTATATCCACTGGCATCATCAAACTCTTCTAGCTTCAGAAGCTCTTCCTTTTCTTGAATAGCTTCCCATAACTCTTTTTTACCCGCTATAACGGTGTTGATAATAAGCGTATTTTCAAACTTAAATTGATCCTGACTTAAGCAACCAATGCGAGCGTTTCTTACAGCCACTACCTCACCAGAACTAGGCTCTTCTTCTTTCATGATTAATTTAAAGAAGGTAGATTTTCCAGCTCCGTTAGCACCCACAAGCGAGTACCTGCTATTAGCATTTAAATTCAGATTTACATCTGTAAATAATAGCTTTGGGCCATATTGCATCGCTAGATTACTTATCTTAATCATATTATCTAATTTTTTATTGTATTAAAATTCTACTTACGTTTGTGTGGGCACTGATTATAACAAAAAAGACGAAACATTACTGCCTCGTCTTTTTGAATTGTCTAGAAAAATCTAAAGGTAACTTAGCTAGCTTTTTTATCTTCAGCTGACTTAGTTGGTTTAGCAACTTTATTTATTTCTGCGACTATATGAGAGAAACTTTCTGGGTTATTTACCGCAAACTCTGCAAGCATTTTACGATCAACTTCTATGCCAGCATTTTTTATACCAGATATAAATGTTGAATAAGTCATGTCATGCAAACGAGCTGCTGCATTAATTCTTTGAATCCACAAACCTCTAAAGTCACGCTTACGATTCCTACGGTCACGATAAGCATATTGTAAAGCTCTTTCTACTCTTTCAATAGCTATACTGAAACAGTTATTAGCTCTGCCTCTATAGCCCTTTGCCATCTTAATAATTTTTTTATGGCGTTTTTTTGATATTATTCCTGATTTTGCGCGTGTCATACTATTTACCTCTGATTAACTATTTGGAAGAAAGACTTTCTTAATTCTTTTTGCGTCTTGATCGCAAAGAACTTCAGTCCCTCTTTGATTGCGAAGTTGAGATTTAGTACGACGTCTCAAAAAGTGTTGCTTGCCCGCTTGACCTGCTTTAACTTTTCCAGAAGCTGTCAACTTAAAACGTTTTTTTGCACCCGAATGGGTCTTCATTTTAGGCATATTATCCTCTAACTATTGGCATTTAATAAATCTACTAATATCATTTACAAAACTTTGTTTTATCTTGCAAATAAATATAGTCATAAGAGGTGCATAGGCATGCCATGGCCACGTCACTCTCTATACTAGGCCTCACAGTATATACAAACCATCCTATTTGTAAATAGTTTTTTCTATATAACTACCAGTAAAACCGGAACTATTAGACATATTAATAAAAACATTATAACATTCAACCTAAAGTAACATAACTATAATTTATTAATATGCGCAATATACTAGTATTATTAGCTTTATTTTTTAGCTTCACTCAATCATTTGCAGAAATCAGAACTTATGAGCGCATAGATACAAACTCTGATCCTAGCATCTACTTAAGAGACAATATATCTTCGTCCAGACATGTTTTTGCAACTGCTCACCAGGTGAATAATAATGCACTAATTGTAAATACAGAGCATAAGGACCTTCAAACAACTTTCCTTTTATCTCCTCTGGAAGTAGGAGATAAAATTATTCTAAATACTACAGAGCAAAAACTATTTAACGTCACTTTAGATTTAACGCCTAAAAAAGATGAAATGTTCGGGCTTAAGAAATATTTTTATTCATACAAACAAAATAAATCCGAAAATCTGTATCCATGCCTCTTATTCACAAAAAAAGATAACGAAAAGAAATATGGGTTTATTTCAGAATCTAATTTAGAATCCTTACAAAAGATAGATAATAGAAAACCTGTTAGCGCACAAGATTTGTTAAGCTATAAGATTGATCAAAAATTAACTGTTATTTATGCTATTTTACCAAAAGACCGCACACAAGAAGGCTATGTGATTGTAAAACATCATGGAGAATGGGTTAAGGATAAAAATGGAGAGCGACTGTCATTTAAAGTACTTGGGCGCTCAAAAACAAATAACGAACAAGCTACCAACTATAGATTACATAAAGATTCCGACACTCCTCAAGGCATCTATATTGTAAATGGTGTTATGAACCATTCCAACTCTCCTATATTTGGCAATGGACCATATCTTGATATTGATAATATAACAATTTCACCTGGTAGGTATGGATACTTATATGACAGATTTTTACTAGAATCTTTATTACCCATTGAGGCAACTAATGATTATTGGGCAAATGAGTTTAACTTAGCTCAATCTTTAGGAAGGTACGCTATTAGAGTGCATGGGAATAACTCAAGTAGGTTAAAAGAACTAAACTTAAAGGACGATGAAACAATATTATCAACTGCCGGATGCCTCAATCTTGGAAGTAACCAACCTAAATTCATGAAATTGCTAGCAGATTTAAAAATGATAGATTTAGACAACTATGCATATGAAGTTGAATTAAACAAAGGCACAGATATATTTTCATGGAACGTATCTAGTAAAATTGGCCTGGTTTATTTAATAGTTAAAGATGAAGAGTAATAGATAATAGTGTTGCAGAGCCTATCGTAAAGCGCCCCTACTCTATTAAACTATCACCTTTTTGTCACTGTAATTATTAACATCTATTGTAATAATTAGCGCTTGTTTGTGATTTAAATTCACTTGCTCTAACATAAAGTTAGCAGCAAAAATTAAACACACGGGGCAAGAGTGGATACAATACCAGAAGAAAGTGAATACAAAGAAAATACAAAAAAATCTAAACTTCCCACTCCCAAGAAACTCTCCAGAGACACAGGGGCGCTAGAGCAATTGCTTCGCGACAAAACCCCAGCCGAGCAAAAAAACTTCACGCAAGCTGGTGAAAAAAATGTAGGAGTTTCTGGCGGATATGTCGCTACAGAGAACGCCAGCACTAATACCCATATATTAAAACATGCCTATAAAACTGAGGCATTAATTCCAAATAGCCTAACCCCTAACCAATTTGGACAACATCTGAATGATAGAAGGGATTTTGTAAATGAACTAATCACTTCAAGTATTTATAGGCAATTATTACTTTTTGATAGAGCCCCCTTAGAACAACTAGTAACTACAAGCAAGGAAAATGACGCTCTGTATGTTCGTTCTAAATTCTTTAAAAACTCCAAAACACTAGCTGCCTTTACTACACAAAATGATGAGTATTTTGACGCACATGTAGCATCACTACAAAGTATAGAAGGATTCGAAAAAACCATTGCTGCATGCCATATCATGGGAGAAATTGATTACCATGCCGCTAATTTAATGGTCGAGGAACACGAAGGAAAAAATACCTTGAAAAAAATAGATCACGGCAGGTCTCTTTTGAAGTACAACAAAGACTTTTCTTCTCTGATAGATAATACATTTGAAAAATTTAATCGGCGTGATTATCAAACATCTTTAGAAACCAATAATCTATCATTTAATATACAAAAATATTCCGACTCCCTCACTCAAATGCTTAAGCAAATCACCCCTGATGCAATTGACTCAATAATTGACCAAAGAATTGCCGACTTAAAAAAACATGGATTTGACCCCAGAGGCATAAAAATAGTTAATTTTTCTGGTGCAAGAGACATTCTCTCTGGAACAATAGATGAATCTTTTGAAAATCTTAGCCAACAGATAAAATCAAGCTTAAAAAGTAACATTGAATCAATGAAAGATGTTGCTTTAAAAACTGGAGTTATTGCTCAATTTGACAGCAACAATAGATTTAAAAATGGCCTATGGTTAAAGGCGTTTCATTTATCTAGAATTAAAGATCCCGTGCTCTATGCATCTGCCAATCACATAACAATACAAGGCAAAGAGCCCATACACTATGCCATAGACCATGGCATCAAAATAGAAGGCAAAGATCCAGTGCTCTATGCATCTACCGATAACATAACAATACAAGGTAAAGATCCCATACACTACGCCATAGATAATGGGATAAAAATAGATAAAAAAGATCCGCTATTATATTCCATTACGCATCAGCTCAAGAAATTAACCAAAAACGAAAGGTTTTCTAGACAGCTCGGACCAAATAATATAGCTGAACTTAAAGAACTGACAAAGGGCATAGAATCGTCCCAACAAAATGACAAGAAACCAAATGAAGTACTCGAACCTATACAACGGTGGGTTGCCAAAAAAAAGAGCGACCTAAATAAGCCTGTATGGCAGAAACTAGGAAATCTTATATCCGCATATGCTAAAGCCCTTGAAGCTTCAATAAAGAGACTACCTAAAGCAGAAGTTAAAAAACGCTATAATAACGCAAGACAAATATTTGCAGAACTAACTAATAAAAAAGGAATATCTAAAGAACTTACTAAGGTTAAAAAAACTTGGAGTAAGCGTGCACAAGAAACTAATAATAGCGCGCTACGACGCTGATAAATAATAGAGAATCGTTTGAAATACTAAATCACTTCAAACGATTCGCGATTTTATATATAACATTGCGGCTAAATTGATTTTTATATTTAGAATATATAGCATCAGAAACATCTCTTGCACTCATGCCTCTAGATAACAATGTCAATATTTCCTTTTCAATATGCTCTTCTGAGATTTCTTGATTACCCTTCCCTGATATACTAAATACAATTTCTCCCTTTGGAGGCTTTGCTTTGTAATATTCTATCAATTCCGACAATAAAGACAGCCTAGATTCTTGATATAATTTGGTCAGTTCGCGTGAAACATTTGCTTCGCGATCGCCAAACGCCTCTAGGGCCATTTCCAAAGAAGATATAAGACGACTAGATGTTTCATAAAAAATTAATGTAGCATCTATATCTATTAGGCCTTCAAATATTTTTTTCTTACCTACGCTTGTTTTTGGCAAAAACCCTAAAAACATAAATTGGTCAGTAGCCAATCCCGACAAAGTCAAGGCCGCAATTAAAGCGCACGCGCCTGGAATCACGTCGACATGCAGATTATCTTCTTTCAATTCTCGCACTAATTTATAGCCCGGGTCTGATATTAACGGAGTGCCCGCATCAGACACTAAGCTCACGACCTTCCCCTCTAAAACCAACCTTTTGATCAGATCGCGCATTGATCGATCACTATTGTCATTATATAGCTTTAAAGACGCCTTAATATTATGTTTAGCTAGCAATTTATTTGTAACCCTGGTATCCTCACAAAGTATTATATCAGAGTTTTGTAAAGCCTCTAGGGCTCGCAACGTTATGTCACTTAAATTGCCTATTGGCGTTGAAATAATGTAAAGACCTGCTTGAAAATTCACGTGTACCTTTATCTATTGGAGAATTATTTATGCTTAATATAAAACAAAAATTCAAAAAAATCATTCTTTCTTTTATAGGCCTTGTTTCTATAAGCGCCTGCGATGCTATCAAAGATTTTTCCAGAGCAAGTAATGGTAACGGAAATGCTATTGATGTTGCTATTTTACTTCCACTATCTGGATCAGAAGCCGATCTTAGCAAAGAATATGCTCAAATGATTAAAATGGGCCTATCAGATAGCACAAAAAGTAAAATTAGAGTTACCTCCTATGATAGTTCAGATAATGAAAAATTAAAAGCATCTCTAGAGAAAATATTTGAAACAGGAACAGATATCATAATTGGTCCTGTTTACTCTGAAACAACAAAAATTGTTGCTAACGAGATCAAAGGAAAAGGAACAATTGTTTTGTCTTTATCCAACAACCCGGCTCTAGCTAGCGACCAGCTATTTTTATGTGGGCACGCTCCAATGCGCCAACTTGAACAACTAACAAATTATTTTCTAGAAAATCATTATAAAAACTACATTGCGTTACTTCCTGCTGGAAGATATTCAAACCTAACTGGCAAAATATTAAGCGATATGATCACAGTTTCAGGTGGAACATTAGAGAAGATAGAGTTTTATGGTAATAGTGCCCAAGCTATGACGAGCTCAGTAAAATCTGTATCAGATACAGTCGATTCCTTAAATGAGAACGATTTAAATCTAAAACAACCAGTGATCATACTGGCCGATGATTCAACAACATTGCAACTTCTATATGATGAAATCAACAAAGAGCATTTAGACAAAAAGGCAAAAATTGCTGGCGATAGCAGGGCCGATATTGGGTCATTATCCCCTCTTAATGTTACTTTCACCGGCTCTCTACAAATGGTTGATACGGATATATCCATACGAGCAAGAAAAGCTGGCCTACAACATATTTCATTTTTACATGCCATTGCATATGATGCTGGGAAAATAGTGGGCGAGAATATTGGCACTGGGTTCAATAAAGCAAGATTCCTAGAGAAAATGAATTCTTCAGAAAAATTTAATGGTATATCTGGACAGATTCATTTCATAGACTCAATAGCTCAGCGCAAATATGATGTCATCCGCAAAGAAGGTGATAATTACTACGGAAAATAGCCGTATCAGCCCTAACAATTAGAAATAAAGTTGGGGCTATATCGCTTGTTTCGTTAGACAAGTGTGGCATTAGGTAATTCTATAAGTGTCAAAAATATCTAACTATTTTTAGCATATTAAACCAAGACCCCCCATCCCAGTCTCCTGTTTTTGACAAGGAGGCTGGGATAATGCCCCTTAGAGCTCTAGTAAATGCCGTCTATGCTACCATCATCTTCTTCTGCTGCTCCTTCTCCAGCAAGATCTAGGTCTTGCAATGCAGCATTATGATCTTCAAGCCTGATTATTCCTCCTTCCTCTGCCTGAGCAACCTCCTGAGGGACTAATTGTTGTATGATCGTACCTAATACATCTATACCATCCTTCGAACTTATTGCAGATTCTAGCATCTTAAGATTAGTTTGATAAACCATTTCTTTTAACTCTTCAATTCTTGCCGGAGTTAAGGCTTCTCTCTCC
>JAQXDF010000037.1 GCA_029251475.1 Rickettsiaceae bacterium | reverse complement strand
CTTGCTATTTTCTTTAAGTTCTGGTTATATTGCGACCAGTTGCGCTCTTTTCTGTATTTTTTCATACGTACTTTAATAGCGCAACTACTTATCTTTTTCAACCTCCATGCAACAACGCCGATCAAGCCCGGAAAGACTAGCTTTGCGCCCGGAAAGACCAACTTTGTAAGCCCAGAAAGACTAAAATCCCCGTTATCTACCCTCTTCCAAAGCAACTTGAAAAAATACCACAATAATTCTAGATTTATAGCTAATATTACGCGTTTATTTTTGTCGCATAAAGCATTTATTGACGGCTATTTTGTTATTGGTGTAACCTTGTTATAATAACTATATAAAATAGCAAATGTCCGACCTAACATCTGATGCGATAAAATCTAATTTGCTTAGCACACACAAACCTGCATATGACGCAGAAGACAAAGCATTAGGTGAAATCATTGATCAAATTTTCGAAAAACACAACGATTTAGATGAAATAGAATCTGAAGTTATTCTAGCTACGCAGAAATATTTGAAAGAACAAGAACCAGAGCAAGATACCTCTATAGAACAAGATACCTCCATAGAAGAAGTCGAACAAGAAGTAGAAACCAGAATCAAGGGCTTCGTTCGCAAGAAAATCAAAAAGAAACTTGCAAGAAAGTTCAATCTAGGAGATGAAGAATCAAAGGGATTAGATGAAGAAAAAGAAGGTGATTATTCCCACTCAATGACGGCTGCGTCAAAAAAGAACATCAAAACTCTGATCAAAAATTTTACGATATATGAAATCTATCAAGTGATGAATCCAAGGCGTATTGCAGGGGAAACCGCAAAAGAAAATTATAGAAATAATCTAATGGAAAGAGGCGAGAAGGTAGCAGCCAAATATACCGGAGGAAAGAAAGCTGATCTCGAAAGATACGACCCAGAAGAACTTGCAAAAATGAAATTACAGGCGGCTCAATATCGCAAAGGCGGCAAACAACTCGGCCGCGAATTATGATCTATATCTTGGAATATTTTGCTATCTTTCTATTTGGTGTCATTCTTGGAAACTTCACAACAACAATATTCTATCGCCTGCCTCGCGGGATTATTCTATATGGCTTCAACGAAAATTCTACCAAACCACCCTTTTGCTCTAAATGTAAGCACAAACTGAAATTTTATGAATATCTTCCTGTTTTAAGCTGGATTAGCACGCGCGGCACTTGTAATTATTGCAACAAGACAATCACCTCCTCTTATTTCTATTTGGAAATACTAGGTGGCTTATTTTCAGTGCTATGCTCACTAATATACGGCAAAGACATTGAATATTATCTGATAATGCTCATTTTCTATCTATTAGCTACGTTGGCATTTTTCCTGGCTCTCGAGCACAAAACTGCATTCAAACAAATCACAACGGCTCTAATATGCGCTGGGGCTTTATACAGAACATTAAATGACCAATCTATTCTTCTGTGGGTTAGCTGCTCTCTGGGGATCGCTTCTATCGCATCTTTGTACATTTTAAAAAATAGCCTAGACTCCTCTCGCAAGAAAGAATTTGTACATCTGATCTTGCCAGCTAGCATATGGTTGTACTATCCGTGGATATTTATCTACGCTATCATCGTCTTGATAATAATGAGAATGCCAAAAAATTTCTATAAACTAGGAATAATAGCACTTATGCTGATCGAGACTTTATCTCTTCTGCTAATTTAAAGTTCGATGCAATTATCAAGCCTTTATCGGTTATATATGACCCCGCTGCCTCTGATACAAAAAGCTTAACGCCCAGTTCAGATAACGCACGCTCATTAGCAATCATCACATCAGCTTTGCCAGACACAAGAAGCGCTAAAGCATAGCTATACGACTCATATACACGTAAATTTGGAGAGAACTTCTGTGCAACATCAATATGCTCACAATTTGTGGCCACCAATGCTTTACTCAAATCACTAGAACCAGAAACTCTCGATCTTAATACACCAGCCAAATTAGATGAATGACGCTCTAACCACACCCCTCTTCCTTTTTCTGTGTAATAAATCTCACCTAGCGCGGGGAAATTCATTACCGATCTTTCTGCGATCACTTCACCGTCTTTCTTATAAACCATAGTGACCATTATAGCAAAAAATGGTAATGCTCTGCCTAAATTATCCAGCCCATCCAATGTTTCTACAAACACAGCTTTCCCAGAGAAATCAGACTTTTCTGCTTCCTTGTTATCAAAGATGACTGTTTTGTAATATTTACTCAGATTTTCATGTAATGTCTGTAGTACTTTGTTGCAAGATTTATTACAAAAATTGCTAGTACCTTGACTAGAAGACTGTAAGCTTTCTAGCTCAAAATAATCTCTTTGCAGGTATCTTGAAGCTTTTCTAGTTGCCTCAACGATTAATCCAATATCTCCTTCCATTATTTCGCTCTTTCTACAAAAGTTAAATCATCAGTTTTTACTACTATTTTTTCTCCCGTAACCAAATAAGGAGGCACAGATACTTTTAATCCGTTAGTCAAACGAGCTGGTTTATAAGACGAGGTTACTGTAGACCCTTTGATCACAGGATCTGTCTCTTCTACTTCTACTATTACTGTTTTAGGCAGCCTGATACTCAGAGGTGTCTCTTGATAATACTCAACATCTACATTCATGCCATCGGTTAGGAATGGTAGCTTATCTCCTAGCAAGCTTTTACTTAACAAAACCTGTTCGAATGTTTTAGGGTGCATAAAAACTAAATGCTCATCTTCGCTATATAAATATTGCATCTCTTCATATTCTAAAAATGCTTTTTCAACATTTTCAGTTGAGCTAAATCTTTGATTAAGCTTATTTCCTGTACGCAAATTTTTCATTTCAACTTGCACATAAGCTCCACCCTTTCCAGGCTTCGTATGTTCAGGATTTTTAGCTACAACCCATAACTCATTTTCGTAATCCAATACGTTACCAATTTTGATATCGTTAGCAGAAATTTTCATATAACTATTCTTTAAAATTTTTAAAATTAAACAAGGTCAACAACGGAGCGGAAATAAATATTGATGAATATGTACCAATGAATATTCCGAAAAACACCAGAACGCTAAAGCTTCTTATAGCCTCGCCACCAAGTAATATCAAGGATAGATTTGCAAGCAAAGTCGTTAAAGCAGTAATTGTAGTGCGAGAAAGAGTCTCGTTTATACTTAAATTGATGATTTCATTTACTCCTTTTCTGCTATATTTACGCAGATTTTCACGTATTCTATCATAAATAACAACGGAGTCATTCACCGAATAACCAATAACGGTCAGGATCGCTGCAATAGTGCTTAGGTTGAAGTCATATCCCGTAATACTCATAAAGCCAAGCGCAATAATTACGTCGTGACATAAAGCAAGCAATACTCCCATACCAAAATGCCACTCAAACCTTACCCATATATATAGCATTATCCCTAAAAACGCTAGAATCATTGCCATAGAGCCAGATTGAATCATTTGCTGTCCAACCTGAGGACCGACAAAGTCAACTTTTCTATAGTCGAATTCGTATGGAAATTTATCCTTCAAAGTCTGTTTGATTAACGCGATATTTTGCATCAAGTTTTCTTCCGTACTAACTCCCACCCTAATAGATAGGTCATTTTCCGAGCCAAAACTTTGCAGAACTACTTCGCCAATATCTAAATCGCCCAAAACTTCACGCATTTCTGTCAGGTCTGGCTCTTCATTGGTACGAACCTCAATGCTTATGCCACCAATAAAATCAATGCCATAATTAAATTGATTAACACTAACAAAAATCAAACTTACCACTAGCATGATGCCAGACAAGGCATAGCTAATTTTTTTGAAGTTAATAAAGTTAAAATTAGTATGAGCTGGAAATAATCTTAAAGGAAATATTTGCATTATATTTAACGGTAATACTATAAAATTAAAATGATCCAGGTATTCTACATTATGCTTATGCACAAATCCAGAAAATTATACTTTAATACTCGTTTAATTTACATACCAGCAAGCTTACAAGCAAAGCGGTATAAACTAGCTTTATGCGCACCCCTAAAATATGAATCTCAATTTTGCCGATAGAGAAAAATCAAGGTATTGATTTTCTTAGGGCGTCCTTTAGCTAGTCAATATCTCATGAAAGCTAGTCTTCCTCTTCTGATGCCTGACCAGCGACATCAAGTTGGGCCTCTTCTTCCGCAGCAGGTGCTGTAACATCATGACCTTCAAGACCCATCATTCCTCCTTCCTCTGCCTGAGCATATTCCTGAGGGACTAATTGTTGTATGATCATACCTAATACATCTATACCATCCTTCGAACTTATTGCAGATTCTAGCATCTTAAGATTAGTTTGATAAACCATTTCTTTTAACTCTTCAATTCTTGCCGGAGTTAAGGCTTCTCTCTCC
>JAQXDF010000014.1 GCA_029251475.1 Rickettsiaceae bacterium | reverse complement strand
GCTATTTTCTTTAAGTTCTGGTTATATTGCGACCAGTTGCGCTCTTTTCTGTATTTTTTCATACGTACTTTAATAGCGCAACTACCTACCTTTTTCAACCGCCATGCAACAACGCCGCTCTGGCCCAGGGTGACGAGTGGTATACTACTAGTGAATTTAGATGAAGTAGGGACTAGGCGCGATGAGCAAAGCCTAGAAAACTATGAGAGCGAGGAGCAACAAACGCCCCTATTCAAAATAAATTTACTATAGTAACCAATTACACCCTAGTATTATTAGAAAAAGAACGATTATTCCTGTTGTTTCTAGGTCTATTACTATGGTTATTGTTATTATATTTATTATAACCAATCTCTCTACGTCTATTTCCCTTAGATGACATATAAGAAACAAAAGCAACAGAGGAAAATGCAGAAACAGTAAATACAGACGCCAAAATAATACTGCCCAAAATAAACAATGCTAAAGCCACAATTGCTACTATACAAACAAATAATAATGCAAAAATGCGTCCAAAACAATTAGCCCTCTTCTCGCTATCTATTGCTTTCATCTCGAGTGAGTGTCTATGAGACTGTTCTTTCTCTGCCATCTGGAAAAGCTTTGCGCTTGAACCAGGATTAAGCTCTTCATATTGCTCCATTATATCAATTGGTGGCAATACGTGCTGATATTTTCTAGCTACAATACTAGCATCACTTTGCTTGTTATTATAAACTTTGCTAGACCCTCTATTTAAGCGGTTATTATCAAAAAATTTCTTAGTTTCTCTCATTGTCTTTTAACTCTTGATATGACTTATTTATATCGTTTTCGATTTTACAAAAATACTCAGCTATATCTAAAGATTTATTTGGTTTCACTGGTGTTTTTCCAAAGCTAAACACGCTCAAAAAACCCGAAATAAAATGCTGGAATATTTTCTTACTAATCATCGATCCTTACGTCAAATTATGTTTATAAAAAGTCCCAATGGACTTGTCTTGACTCTTTAATTTGTGCGAACTGCCAATAACCCAACAAGACCGTTTCGTGCATTTTAAATTCAAAGAATCACGTTAGGTTGGGAGGCATCTAGTCTGCCACTAAAATTTACTGTATTCTTAAAAAAATAGCAACAGCTTATGGTGTTAATATGTAAATTAATGCAAACATAAAGTGTTATTATATGACAAGATGTACTGCACTAAATAAATATAATGGGTGCTTTTAAGAAAATTCAAAGAAATAATAATGAAATGATGGTCGGGGCAGAGAGATTCGAACTCCCGACCCTCTGGTCCCAAACCAGATGCGCTACCAGACTGCGCTATGCCCCGATATGATTTCTTAAATAAAAAGCCAGCACGTTTGCCCCTCCTCTTATTAAGATACTTGTGGAATGTATATCGTATTATCTATTTTAACGCAACAAAAAAATCTTCTAGTTGTTGTTATATTCTGAATAATCAGTATTATTGTTAAAAATACTAATACATATTTTCAAGCCATTAACTCATAATATTGATGAATAATTTACATGCTACAATTCTAACTATTTTCCCGGAGATGTTTCCTGGACCTCTGGGATGCTCTCTGGCAGGAAAGGCTCTTGAAAAAAATTATTGGTCATTAAATACAATTAATCTTAGAGATTTTGGACTAACAAAACATAAGAATGTTGATGACGAAGCCTACGGGGGTGGAAACGGTTTGATCATGCGCCCAGATGTCCTAGGGCCCGCTTTAGACAAGGCCTTAAAAGATAATCCCGGAGCTGTTATTTATTACCCGTCACCGCGCGGAATTCCACTCACCCAAGACTTTTCAAAAAAGATAGCAAGAGATAAAAGCATAATTATTTTGTGTGGACGCTTCGAAGGGATTGACGAACGTGTAATTGATGAGTATAATATCCAGCAGATTAGCGTAGGTGATTATGTTTTGTCTGGCGGAGAAGTCGCTGCTATCACTATTTTAGATAGTGTAGTAAGGCTTTTACCAGGGGTGCTTGCAAATCAGGAAACTTTAAAAGAGGAATCTTTTGAAGTAGAATTTGACGGATTGCAACTAATTGAACATCCACTATACACCAAACCTTCTATATGGAGGGGGCTACGAGTACCAGAAATATTACTTTCAGGTAATCATGCTAAAATTGAAAAGTGGAAAAAAACCGAATCGATTAGGGTTACTAAAGCGCGTCAGGAAAAGATATTATCTAGTGAATTATTATTTAGGAGCGAAAAATGACAAATATAATTGAACAATTTGAAAAAGATCAAATTGCAAGCCTTACAGAAAACAAGGATGTGCCAGAATTTAGAGCTGGAGATACTGTTAGAGTAAGCGTAAGAGTAATCGACGGTGCTAATGAAAGATTACAAGCCTATGAAGGAGTTGTGATTGCTAAGAGAAACTGCGGTATCACTTCTTCCTTTATGGTACGTAAAGTGAGTCACGGTGAAGGTGTTGAAAGAAGATTCATGACATACTCTCCTATCGTTGCTAAAATTGATGTTGTTCGTAGAGGAGTTGTTCGTAGAGCTAAACTATTCTACCTGAGAGAATTAAGTGGTAAAGCGGCTAGAATTAAAGAAAAGAAGACTTACGTCTCAAAATCTGCTGCAAAGAAAAAAGCTTAAATTATAAAGTTTAAGAATATAAAGAAGGTGCATCATATCGATAGCGCCTTCTTTGTTATATTTATCACCCAGTATATATTATATAGATATTGAATCAGCCTCTATATAGTTTCTGTTTAGAGCAATAAGTAGTTGCTGCTCATCTCCCCTTATTTATCATTACATTATAGTGAATATGGACAAAGCAAGTCTTTATTATAATAAGAGAATCTAGGATAACGAGCAGCAACAACCGCCCTATTCAAAATAAACTTACTATAGCATATCACCCCTTATCTAAATATAACCAATTAATAAACACACACTGAGGAACAATAGCGCGTGACCAAAAGAAAAATAGTAGACCTTACCAACAACAGGGACTATGTCCCTTTGTCACAAAACTACTCTCAAAAGGCAAGAGCTATCACACCAGAGAGCGAAAGTGATACCCTTTCATACGAGGGTGAGAATGGAACTCCTATATCCGAGAGTGAGAGCGAAATCTTCGACTATAACCTACCTATTTTTCATAATGAATGGTTCCCAGACAATATCACTACAGATACTCTATATATTGGCGGCTCTAAACATTACCATATAAATTCATGTATTAATGCTAGCAATATATTTATAGACAAAGACACCCAAGTTACTTTTTACAAAACGGTTTATTCTAATATCAATATAGGTAATATATGTATCGATTATGCAATTAACTTACCTACTCCATTTAGGCTGAGTTGTATAAATAATTGCCAAGTAAGCCTAGTGTTAGAAGGCGAGCAGTTCATACTTCCTGATACTATTAACAACGAATTAGCTCTAAGTGGCGAGATTACTGAGACCCATTTCATATAAATATTTAAAGGAACCCAAAATGACCCATTATCTTACAGGTAGCATTAAACAACTTGCAATATTAGCATTCATTCTTTTCTATATGAATTCAAGCTATGCAAGAATGCAAAATCAGAATGATGCCGCCATTAGCTATGATCTGTATAATCATGATGTAACTATTGATAAAAATGGGCATCACACGCAAACTACTGAATTTAAAATAACACTACTTCGAGAGCAAGCTAGAGGATTTGCTGCAAATTATTCAATGTTTTATAACGAGGATTCTGAAAAATTAGAAATAATCGAAGCAAAAACTATCATAAACGGAGAGGAGCACCCTGTAACTAGTAAGATGATTGAAGATAAGCCAATATCAGTTAATAAAGATGGCTTTGATTCCATCAGACAAATATCTATAAACTTTCCAAAACCAGAAATCGGCGCCACAATTTACCTAAAATACAAAGTAAATACTCATAATGTACCCATTGATAATGAATTTTTTGCTAACTATCACTGGGGAATGGGCGGGTATTGGAAAAAAGCAAAACTCACTATCAATTCCGCTATACCATTAAGACTTAAGGCCAATGATCCCACAGCGGCGCTTTCTATTGTCAAAAACTCTGTAAAAAATAACCCAGATCGTTTTACCAAAGCTGAAATAACCTTGAGCTCTCCTTTGATTAATGATGTTATCAACGAACCGATTTCAAGCGTATTATCTGCCGAAAAACAGACTTATGTTTCTGTGACAAGCTTAGATAATTGGCAAAAACTAGGTGACTATTTAACTACTAAATATAATGCGGTCCTTGAGCAAGAATTGCCTGAATCATTTATGGACATAATAAAAATAGCTTCCAAAGAGACCAACTCCACGGATCAGATAAATGTGGTTACAAAAATGCTTAATGAAAAAATTGAGTATTTTGGCGATTGGAGGAGTGTTAATGGTAAATTCGTTCCGCAGGATTTTGCGGTAGTAGGCCGCAAGCAATCTGGGGACTGCAAAGATTTTTCAACAATTACTACTAAGATATTAAGGGCTTTAGGATATAAAGCTAATGTAGCTTTAGTAAACAGAGGCGAGGGAATACAGTCTAGCTATGATATTCTACCCACTATGTGGGCCTTCAACCATGCTATGCTCAGAGCGGTAGATAAATCTGGTAAGGTATATTGGATTGACCCAACTAATAATATTAGTATGGCTGATGGTATTTTCCCTGACATAGCTGAAAAATACTCGCTAGTTTTAGATCAGAAAGAATCAAAATACGCACAAATCCCTGCTGTTTCAAAAGATCATGCAAGAAGCCTAAATACCAAAACCATCTCTAAGGATAATATAATCGATATAAAATTCGATCTATTTGGAGAGCAAGCTAAGTCATTAACGGGAGCGGAGCTTTATATCTCCAAAGAATATTTACAAGATTGGATGTATAATAATTTCATCGCCAACACCATTCTAGAATCTAATAAAATCAGCTTAGAGATCACTCCTAGTCTCACAGATAGAGTCGTCAAGCCCGTTTCTATTAAGTTTAAATATAAAGACCCTACAATCTTTACAAAAACAAATCTAGGCCTTGCTTACACCCTAAGTGATAGCCTGTACTTAAACAACATCATCGGCGCGGATGCAGACAATAATTTAAACGACTTATATATGGGGCATCCTTCAACATTATTGCGTAAAACGATTATCAAGAATGTCCAGTCTCAAGATTTAAACAAGCTTGATTTCATTATAGACACTCCCTTTGTTACAATATCTCGTAGCTGTTATTCCAAGGGCGATGATATTATCGTAGAAGACAAAGCGGTCGTTCATAAATCTTGGATAAAAAACGATGAGTTCAAGTCGAAGAAATTTAAGGAGCTACAAAACTCTATCCGAGAAAATATGCTAAGCCCTCTGCTCATAATACAGCCAAAAACTAGCCGCCCGGAATGATCTATTTTAGTCACCCTGAACAACTCTCCTGTCACCCTGAACTTGATTGGCGTTGTTGCATGGCGTATCCAAGAGCTGAGATTTCTTATAGCAAAATTCTAGGCAGCAATTATTAAATTCACAATTTTGCACTTAATTTTCGATTGAACAATTCGATTTTGTTCTTTTCTGTTCGTGAGATTATCGCGGCAATGTTGTTTTATTTGCAGCATGGTGCTTTCAACTAGCGACCTTGCATGATAGCCAACCTTATTTTTCCAGCTAGCTCTAGCTAGCGACTTGTCTCCATTTATAGAGTTGTGATTTATGTATTTTATAGCTTCATCCCTCTCTTGTAAAATATCGCGCCGTTTGGTTAAATTTCTATTATTTTTTACCAGCCTAGCGTTTCTCATTGGGGGTATTAGCTGCCTAGCCTTTTTCTTTTTTATGGCCTCTCTGCAGTTCACAGTATCATAAGCCATGTCACCACAAATGGCTGATATTGGCTCATCTATGGCATCAAGCAGAGTGGGCAATACTTCTCCATCATTTACTGTAGATTTGCCACAACTAGTGCTAAGAATTTCTCCGGTCTTTATATCTATTGCTATGTGTAATTTACGCCATTTGTCAAAGCACGATGTCTTTTGACTATGGTGTTTAATACGATTCCATTCCCTACCAGAATATAACGATAATCCAGTTGAATCAACGGATATTACAAGTTGTCCTTGGCGTCTGGGAATTAGCAATTTATTACGTAAAGACACTTCTAATTTTCCGCATCTTCTAGACATAGTTGTATAATCTGGAATTTGAACTTTAACCTTCATCAGATCAAATACAGATTCCATAAATCCTTGAGTTTGGCGATATGCAAGCTTGTAGTACTCTCTGAGAATCAAGCTTAACTCTATTACGTTGTCGCTATAGATGATCTTGCCACCTGGCTTTCTTTTACCATTATAATTCCATTGCTCTAGAGCCTCTTCACTGATGAAGAATTCTACTCTTGCTATTTTCTTTAAGTTCTGGTTATATTGCGACCAGTTGCGCTCTTTTCTGTATTTTTTCATACGTACTTTAATAGCGCAACTAC
>JAQXDF010000022.1 GCA_029251475.1 Rickettsiaceae bacterium | reverse complement strand
TAAAAATTATATAATAAACATTACGAAATAGTAATAAATGTGCGTTTGTCGGTGGGATAGCAGCGTAAGCTAACATTTTTATCGCGTTATATTTAAAATTATCTAGATTTGATTTAAATAAATTTTGTAGAAAATAGTGTTGTAATATTTGATGGGTATTTTTTGTAGAAATGTATTATAGAGCAAAAAATTTATGCGGCTTAGGATTGTTTTTCTAAGGGGTGACAGTCGTGTAAGGTTTTTTTGAGGTGTCCCGTCTGTACATGAGTGTATATTTGGGTTGTGCTAATATCAGAATGCCCCAGAAGCTCTTGTATTGAGCGTAAATCGGCTCCATTTTCTAGTAGATGGGATGCAAAACTATGCCTTAAAACATGCGGAGAAATATTGTTATAATCAAGCCCCGCTTTGAGAGCTTTTTGTTTTAAAAGCCCAGCAAAATTTTGTCTTGTCATGTAACCTTTAGCAGAATAGCTACAGAAAAAATAACTTTTAGAGAGTTGCGATTTTGTTTTGCAAAAAACATCGCGTATTTTTAAATATTCTTCTAAGGCTAGTTTTGCTTTGTCGTTGATTATTACCATTCTATCTTTTCCTCCTTTACCTTTTATTAAGAAAGTAGAGCGGATTTCACTGCATTCATGACCGCTTGTGATATCAGATAACTTTAAAGAAACTAGTTCACTAACTCTGAGTCCGCTAGCATAGATTAAATGAATCATTGCACTAAGCCTAATGCCTTCAGGAGAAGTATCATTGTGACAAAATTCCATTAATTTGCGTATTTCTTCAACAGACAAAATAGAGGGCAACTTATTGCTATATTTAGGAAGATCTACAATTAAAGTAGGGTTGTAATCTGTATAATTTTCACTAATAAGAAAATTATAATAGCTTTTGATTGTTGAAATTTTTCTGTTAATAGAGCGGGCAGAAATGCTGTGAGAGTTAAGTAAGGATATATATTTTTCTACGGTATCGGAAAAACCGGGGATTTCTGTAACTTTATTGTTATTTAAGAATTGTTTGTAGTCTAATAAATCGCGTTTGTAGCTTATCAATGAATTTTCAGAGATGCCTCGTTCGGCAAGTGCCATTTCTAAAAATTGTTCAATATATTGCATATCATTTAAAATTGGAGGCCAGAGCCGGAATCGAACCGGCGGATAGAGGATTTGCAGTCCCCGGCATTACCACTTTGCTACCTGGCCATCATAGATAGTTAGTTTGTAATCAAATTTAATAAAAAAAGCAATACATAAAAATAAACAACGCTATTTTTTATACAAATCTCATTAAGAGTATATTATACTATTTTATTCAGCCTACCTATGTGTCTACCACCTTCGAATTTTGTATTCAGGAATATGTTCACTAATTTTAGAGACAGAGTATCATCAATCAATTTACTTCCTAATACTAAGACATTAGCGTTATTATTCAAACGTGCATATTCGGCCATTGTTTCTGTTGTGCATAAAGCAGCCCTAATTGCAGAGCTACGATTAGCTGCAATTGACATACCAATACCAGTTCCACAAATTAAAATTCCTTTTGGGGATGATCCTTCAATTATTTCTTCAACCACTTTGTGAGCATAGTCTGGATAATCGACTCTTTCTTCGTCGTCTGATCCTAAATTTAATATTTTTAGACCTTTTTCTTGTAGAAATTCAATAATTTTGGTCTTTAAAATCACCCCGGCGTGGTCGCTAGCTATGGATAAATCATAAACTTTCATAAAAAAAATACTTTTTATATAAAAACACAGAAATTATAGTATATAATAATGTTAGCTTATTGCATAATCAATTAATATAAAAATCACTAATAGAGCATGAAAAATTGTAGTTTATTTATCTTTTTAGCATTTATTTTAGCAGGATGCGCCGTTACGCACTCTCCTGCCCCTATTCAATATCATCATAAAAAAGCAACAGCAGGTAGTGCAGAAGATGGTGTTAAAACCATAAATAATGATTTTGTAGAGACCGCAGAGCAACCTATTGACCGTATTAATGACGATGATTATGCGATTCCTGCCTCAAGTCCCTTTGAAAAAGACAAGCAATTCATGTATCACGAAGTGCAGGTTGGTGAAACTATTGAAGATATTTCTCTAAAATATAATCAATCTATCAAGGATATTGCCACATTGAACGATCTTTATGCTCCCTACGATCTAGAAGAGTTTCAAATTATCAAAATCAAAGTGCAAAAATCTAAACCATTGCAAATAATAGATAAAGAGCCGATTCTTAAAGCCCCAGCTATAGATTACATAAAACCACTAGATGGTAAAATAATTTCAAAGTTTGGTGAAAGCACAGCTTATGGACCGAACAAAGGTGTTAATATTGCAGCTAAAGTAGGAACAAAAATATTGTCTACAGCCGAAGGAAAGGTGATTTATGCAGATTATGATGCTACTTTTGGTAATTTAGTGATAATAAAATTATCTAATAAAAATATAGTGACTTCTTACGCTCATATGGAAGATATTGTTCTGTCTAAAGGAGCTTCTATTAAGCAGGGAGATGTTGTGGGGTATGTTGGAAGTACAGGAAAGGTAAAAACCCCTCAGCTGCATTTTGCCATTAGAGAAGGAAAGAAAGCAAAAGATCCTTTGAAATATATTAATTACAACTCCTAAATCTTATACGTAAAATTCTTGAAGAAGGTTACGGTATGTATTATTTGGGAACGACAGCATCTGGTGGTCTAATATATAAAGGCTCAAATGGTTTAGTAGTCTCTCCTTGCTTTATTTTATCATCAGCAAGTCGCGATATGTGTATTGCTCGTATAGTAGGGAATCTTGGTAAAATAGTTAAATTATTTTGTTCCTGAAGATATGGGTAAACTAAAGGCATACCGCTCCCAGTGCAGATAACCCGGCCATTTTTTGTCTTAAGTAACTCAATAAGGTCAAGGTTATTGACTAGAATTGGTTTGTTTGGCGCACTATTTTTCATAAATTCTTGCACATACATTTGATTGCGATAAGCATTTAACACAATAAAAGCAGAATCATAGTCTTGCACTTGCATTTTTAGTCGATAATAGGCTGATTCAAAGTTGTTAATTGCAATAGGCTTTAAATTACTCGCATATAAAATGCCCTTAGCAACAGCAAGTCCAATCCTAATTCCAGTAAAACTACCTGGTCCAGTAGTAACTGCCAGATAATCCAGGTCATTATAGTTTATGCTAAGAGTATGAAGAGCCCTTTCAATTATCACCATAAGCTTTTCTGCTTGCATGGAAGGCCTTCTTTCTTCTTCGAAATATAGAATTTTTTGTCCTTCAGAAATTGCAACGGAGCAACTATTATTGGAAACATCAAAACAGAGGATTTTATTCATAATAATTGAATTATCTATTGAGTTTAAGTTATATAGTGGACTAATATGTGTATTCAAATTTACTATAGATAAACTTTTATATAAATAACATAGAAAAATTATGAAAATAATATCTGGCTCAAGTAATCCATATCTAGCACAACGTATTTCTGAGTCTTTGGGGGCTGAATTATTAGCCACTAAAATCGACCATTTTAATGATGGCGAGCTTCGAGTCCAGGTATGTGGTGAAATTGGCAGAGATGTTGCAATTATTCAGTCTACTAATTCACCGGTAAATGATCATTTAATGGAATTACTGCTTCTTGCCGATACAGCAAAGCGCTCTGGGGCAAAAAACATAGTCGCGGTAATTCCTTATTTTGGTTATAGTCGCCAGGATCGTTGCACATATAAAAACGGTCCAATTTCAGCTCGTTTAGTTATTAAAATGCTTGAATCATCGGGTATTACAGAAGTTGTTACTCTTGATTTACATTCAAGTCAATTAGAAGGATTTTTTAATATACCAGTGAAAAATTTAAGTACTCAGGGTGTTTTTTCTCCGCTTTTACAAAATCAAAAAGACATTGTGATTGTTTCTCCGGACATTGGTGGGATTTCACGAGCAAGGAATTATAGTTCATTGTTAGGAGCTGATTTGGCCATAATCAATAAAAGCAGAGATGTTAAAAATATTGCTCACATGAATGGCATTTTTGGAGATGTATTAGGTAAAGATTGTATCATCGTTGATGATATTATAGATGGTGCAAATACCATATGCATGGCAACAAAATTATTGGTAGAAAATTGTGCAAAAAGCGTCAGGGCCATAGTAACACATGCGGTTCTATCGAGTGACTCTATTGACAAAATAACACACTCACCATTGCAAAAAATTTATATATCTGACTCTATATATCATAAAAAATTACCCTCAAAATTTGAAATATCGGCTATAGATCAATTAATTGGGGCGGTAATATGATGGGATTAATAAGGTGTATATTGTGCTATGCAGCAACATTGGTGTATTGAATTTGTTGATAGCCTAGTTGCCTGGCGGTAACAAAAGCTGAGTAATCATCATGAGCATTTACAATTACATCAGTGATCTTTGAAGGAAATTCTTGCTGCAATGTTTTAAATATATAGTCTATAACACGCATACCATAATATCTGGTGCTGCCTAGCGGATTAATTAGTGTAACTTTTTTGTTGGCAAGGCTCAAAAATTGTCTAGCAGTGGCTAGATTTTTTACTTCATAAATCATAATGTCCTCAATATATTAGTGACGACTCCCCAAATATGTATTTCTGAATTTTCCATAATAGCTATAGGATCAAAATTGACATTTTCTGGTAATAAGTAAGGCATATTATTGATATAACCTAAGCGTTTGACGGTCAATATACCGTCTAATGCAGCAATAATGATTTTCCCGTCTGTGGGGTTGATACTGCTATCTACTACCAGCGTATCTCCTTCGTATATTCCAGCATCAATCATTGATAGCCCACTAACCCGAACACAAAAAGTTGTGGATGGGTTTTTGATAACTATACTATTTATATCGAGCATTTCTTCGATATGCTCTTCTGCGATAGAAGGATGATATCCAGCTTCAACCTTAGAGCTAAAAAATGGAATTTTGTACCCTCCATTTAAGGAATAGTCTTTTACGTCGTTTACTAAATATTCTGGTACTCTTATAGCTTTTGTGGCAGTTCCATAGCGTCCTTGTCCTCTAGGGCGTCCAGCGCCTGATCTTTTTCCTCCATGAGTCATAAAATGCACCTATATTTAATTTTTTATAAATTACCACTTGAAAAGTGTACATTTATTTTGTAACATAAATTTCAGCGCTGTGCAAAATAAAAATTAGGTTTATTATTATGATATTATCAGACAAGAACTATAGACATCTAAATACATTAACAGCATTGTCTTTTCAAAAAAACAAGCTTGTGAAACCTAGCTCATGCTTTTTCAGAGCGGTTTTTTCGTCGCGAACAGTTATTGTGATTGTAGCATTATTATTAGTATTTCAATTTTCACTATATGATTTTAATATTAGTGAGTATATCGATACAAAATATTGAAAATTATAATTTTGTATCGTATCGTAAAGTAACTAGTATATTTTACAGAAATAAATCGGTATGTTATTAATTATAAATTAGAGATTTAGTACGCGGTTTAAAATATGGCAAATAAAATTATAGGAATTTATCCTGGAACTTTTGATCCAATGACTAATGGTCACGCCGACATACTTGCTAGAGCTAGTAAAATCACGGATTATTTAGTTGTTGCTATATCTACTTCAGAAACTAAAAATCCTATGTTCTCTATAGAAGAGCGTTGTGAATTAGCGAAAATATATATTAAAAAGTATAATATTTCTTCTAATGTAGAAATTGTGCCATTTAATGGCTTGCTAGTGAATTTTGCTAAAAAAGTGGGTGCTAAATTTATTGTCAGAGGTTTGCGCGCGGTATCAGACTTTGAATATGAATTTCAGATGGCTTGTATGAATTCACGTTTAGAAGATTCGGTAGAGACTATTTTTCTACCAACTGCTGAAAAAAATCAATTTGTTTCATCAAGACTAGTAAAAGAAATTGCTAGCATGGGAGGCGACATTTCTTCTTTTGTAATCCCTGAAGTAAACGAGCGATTAAATAAATATTACAAGGATAATAAAAAATGAGCCATTCAAGATGTACGCTATATATAGATCTAAAAACCATAAAAGATAATTATAGCACTTTGCGCAAACTAACTAATTCTGAAGTGGCGGCATGTATAAAAGCTAATGCTTATGGACTGGGTGCAAGTCAGGTAGCGCCTGTTTTAGAAGAAGCGGGTTGCAAGAATTTTTTTGTTTCTTTTTGTCACGAGGGAGTAGAGCTACGTAAAACTATAGGACCCAAGGCTAATATTTATAGTCTACACGGAGTATTTAGTAGTGAATTGGAGGAATTTCGTGAATATAAATTAACACCCGTTCTAAATCATTTATACCAAATTGAAATTTGGCAAAATTATGCTTTGTTGTTGGGTAAAATGTTGCCATGCATAATCCATGTGAATACAGGCATGCACAGATTAGGATTACCCCTAAATGAAATTCAATCTTTGAATTTAGATAGAGATGCATCAAGATTAAATGTATTGTATGTTATGAGCCACCTTACTTCTGCTGAATCAGTTGATAGCCCAACAAATCAGGAGCAACTAGAAAAGTTCAAGCTATATTCAATAAAATTCAAAGGCATAAAACAAACTCTAGCTAATTCTGGCGGTATTTTTCTGGGCAAAGATTATCATTTTGATTTGGTACGACCAGGTGCAGCATTATATGGTATTAATCCAGCCCCTTATTTAAAAAATCCTATAAAATTATTTGCGCCAATTATTCAATTACATGATCTGCCTTCTGGAAGCTCCCTTGGTTATAACAATACTTATACTAATACTCGTAATAAAAGTTGCCTAATTGCCACGCTACCTATAGGTTATGCTGATGGTATTTCTAGAGCTTTAAGTAATAAGGGTGAAGTGTTTATTGACGGTGTATCAGCGCCTATCATTGGCCGGGTATCTATGGATTTGATTACTATTGATGTGTCGCATGTAAATCCAGACAAAGTCTTCTTGGGGCAAGAAGTAGAAATTATAGGAGATAACTGCCCTCCTGAAACATTAGCACAATTATTGAATACAAATAGTTATGAAATACTAACTATGCTTGGAGATCGATACGAAAGAAGGTATAGTAAATAATTATAGTTATATGATGTACAAAAATATGCTTACTGCAATTCAAACTTTAGGACAAAAATCTATCGCATTTACTAGTCAACTGGGAGTTTTAGGAATCTTTATTTCTAAAACAATCATTGGTCTTGTAAAGGGACCTATACATTTAAGGTTAATCATCAAACAATTTGTTTTTATAGGATATTATTCGCTACCAGTTGTTGCAATGACTGCGTTTTTCTCAGGAGCTGTATTGGCTCTACAGAGTTACACAGGTTTTTCCCGTTTTTCTGCTGAAAGTTCTATAGCAACTGTTGTTGTATTATCCATAACACGTGAACTCGGACCTGTACTTGCTGGATTAATGGTAGCAGGAAGAGTTGGAGCTGCTATTGCAGCAGAAATCGCCACAATGAGAGTAACTGAGCAAATAGACGCATTATTTACCTTGTCTACAGATCCTATTAAATACTTAGTAGTACCTAGGGTAATTGCAGCGGTTATTACGATGCCATGTCTAGTACTTGTTGGTGATGTTATAGGTGTTATGGGTGGCTATTTAGTCAGTACATATAAACTAGGTTTTAATAGTACTAGCTATATAATCAATACAGTGACTTATTTGGAATCCATAGATGTTATTTCCGGATTAGTAAAAGCCGCTTTCTTTGGTTTTATTATTTCTATAATGAGTTGTTATCATGGATATTATGCAGACAAGGGTGCTAAAGGTGTAGGGGCGGCTACAACAGCAGCAGTTGTAAGCTCATCTATCATGATTTTGATAAGCAATTATTTAATAACAGAATTATTTTTTAGCTAATGACAGAAAACTTAAAGATTCAGATCAAATCTCTACATAAATCCTTTGGCAATCACCATGTTCTCAAAGGCATTAACCTAGAGGTAAAAAAAGACAGCTCTTTAGTTATTTTAGGAGGCTCTGGTTCTGGTAAGTCCGTACTAATTAAATCGATTGTAGGATTAATAACACCAGATTCTGGAAGTATTTTATATGATAATAAAGACTCTATAAATATTTCGTCTAAAGAGCGCTTAGCTATTTTAGAAAATTGTGGATATTTATTTCAAGCAGGTGCTTTATTTGATTCTTTGAATATAAAAGAAAATATTACGTTTTTCGCACAGAAGATATATTCATTGAATAAAAATGATGTAACAGACTTAGCAAGAAGTAAGTTACAATCCGTAGGATTGCCAGATAGAATATTGAATTCGTACCCATCTGAGCTTTCTGGAGGTATGCAAAAAAGAGTAGCTTTGGCCCGTGCTATATGCACTAACCCCAAGATCATTTTCTTTGATGAGCCAACAACAGGACTTGATCCAATTATGTCCAATGTAATTAATGATCTGATAATAAAAATTCGAGAAGAACTCGGAGCAACCACCATTACCATCACTCATGATATGGAAAGCGCGCGTAAAATTGCAAAAGAAGTGGCGTTTTTATATGATGGAAAAATCCTATGGTCGGACTCTATCAATAAAATGGATAAGGCTGATAACAAATACCTACAGCAATTTATTACTGGTAGTGCCAAGGGTGTAGTGACTCTTTAGTTTAAATAAAGGAAATGGAATCATGGTAAGTTCTTTAAAGAAACACTTTCATCAGTCTCTTTTTTTACTGGGCGCTTCATTGTTCCTTTCTTTTTTTGTAGTGATATATAATTTGTGTTTTGAGCTAGGGATTCATTTTTATCGTCATTTTTATAATTCATATTTTTTTTTCCTAGGAATATTTTTTATTGCTTTTTCCTCTTGTGTATGCACGAAGTGGGCTGCAGGAGCAAGAGGAAGTGGTCATGATTTAGGTAAAAGATATTTTGATGAATTTCAAGAAGTAAATTCAATTCAGGATGAATCTATTAAAGACCGTGTAGAAACTTATTTTTCAGACAGAGTGATTCTTATAAAAATCATAAGCTCTTCTCTGGCTACTTTTGGTGGGGCGGCTCTTGGTAGAGAGGGGCCCTTAGTTCATATGAGTATGGCGCTTTTGGTTTCTTTCAAAAAAAAGGTGCGTGAATTTGAGATAACGCCTTCGAGTATTTTGATACTTGGTACATGTATAGGTTTTGCCGCAGCCTTTAGAGAACCTATATTGGGTTTAATATATATATTTGAGATATTTGGTTTTAGAAAGGCATCGCAGCATTTTTTTCATAACTTAATGATTCTTTTATGTTCTATTTATCTATCTAGGTTTGTATTAGAGGAATTATTAAACATTAGTCCTATAATTTTCAATCTCCCGTCTGAGGTAGCTGAGGATTTGCTGATATTCATAAGGCAATCAGACTGGGTGAATTTTGCATTTATAATTGGCCTGGCTGCTGTTTCAGGAGCGGTATCTGGTGTATTAATACACATTTCGCGCCAACATATCCATGATCATTTCAAAAAAGCATCTAATAAGTTTCTGATGTTTTTGCCACTTATTGTTGGTGCATTTATTGTGTTTTTTGCACAATTAGGATCAGAAAGAGTACTTGGTCCGGTAGGATATCTGCTAGTGGATATTCTTTATAGCCCCGATATTACTTCTAGTTTTGATTTTATTGGAAAATACCTTAATTGTTTGCTTAGTCTTGCGGTTGGTTGTGCTGGTGGGGTTGTTATACCGGCCATTACTCTTGGTGCTATTTTTGGAGATGTTGCTTCTGGAATATTTGCTACATCTGCTCCATTTCTAATCATGCTTTGCGCTGCAACATTTTTAAGTTCTGTCATTAACGCTCCTTTGACGGCAGCTAGTTTTGTTATTATGTTTACAAAATTAGATTTTAATGTGGCTATATGTGTAATTATAGCATCATATCTCAGTTATTATTTTTCTATAATAATAAAGAAAATAGGACGTGTTACTATCTTAATGAAAAAGGACGTATATGCAATTCCTAATTAAAGAAGTACCATCCGTTATTGTGACGCGAATGATTGAACAAAATGTTTGGCAAGAAAGTTGTCCCGTACCTATATACCGATTGAAGTTACTAGATGTATCGCATTACAATTTTGAGAATCAAATATCTAGGGGGCAACTGGTAGTATTAGATAGGTTGGCACAGAATGTTCTAGACATATTTAAGGAATTATTTGCATTAAAATTCCCAGTTCACAGTATTAAGCTTATTGATGAATTTGGTGGGAGCGATGATTTATCAATGGCTGCGAATAATAGTTCGTGCTTTAACTTTCGCTACGTTGCAAACTCATCAAGCTTTTCTATGCATTCCTATGGGTTGGCAATTGATATTAATCCATTGCAAAACCCATGCCTTGTAAAGAATAATCAATCTAGTGATATTAATATTGCACCAGAAGCAGGAAAAGAATTTTTAGATAGATCCAATCAACGCAAAGGAATGGTAGAGCCAATAGTTAAAATATTTGAAAAGTATGGTTTTGACTGGGGAGGTAATTGGAGTGACCCCATAGATTATCATCATTTTCAAGTTCCAAGAGTTATGGTAGACAAACTTATAACTATCACTTGAAAAGTTTTCTATGGTTTGCTGTTTAAATATAGAAGATTATTTAATACTCTGATACCTTTATATTTAATTTACAGCCCATGAGACACAAGTAATTAGATTTATGCAATGATACAGAATAAACATATCATTAGATTTTCCTTTATCGGGCTGTTTATATATATTGTAGCAAATATATTATTAAATAAATATTTTATAATAGAGGAAGTGGTCCTGAAAAAGGCGGCTGCCCAAAGCACTCACATGGTTGAAACTTACCAAACAAATGTTTGGAACAATCATGCTAATGCAATCAATAAAATTAATAAACAAGGAAGAAAAAGCCTTTTTCGCGATGAGGATTTTATTAATTTCGTAAAAACATCCAATGACTTCCTAAAAAATATTGATATGCATGTCACTATTTATAATCAATCTGGGAAGAAAATACTCACTAACTACGACATATCTCTTGTTGATATAAATAAATATAATGGTAATTCCTACTATGACAATGTAATCCTGAATTTGGATAAATATCTTTTGAAAGATTATATTTATGATCAAGCTATTTCTGAGGCCTTTAGGGGCAAGACTGTGCATTCATTAATATTGAGCGCTGTTGTTATCGATAAAGAAAATAATAAATCGCAGCGATCATTTATCCATAGCTATATTCCAATTATAGATTCTGACATGGGTAAGTTTAGCATAGAAGGGGTGATAGAAATCACTATAGATATAACAGAACAGTGGGATAATATTTCTTATTTAGAGAAGCGCATATTCATTGGTTGTATAATAGTATTTTTAATGTTCTTTATTATTGTAATGTATAATACTCACTATGCACAACGAGTGATTAATAAACAATTTGAAACTAATATAGCTCTAGAAGAAGCTAAGACTAGGGCAGAACTTGAAAGTTCTTCAAAAACAGAATTCCTTGCAAATATTAGTCACGAATTAAGAACTCCGCTTAATGCTATTATCGGGTTTTCTGAAATAATTTTATCAGAAAACTCCGATAAAACTGAAAACAAGAGGCATAAAGATTATATTGGAGATATAAATTACTCTGGGAAGCATTTGCTCAGCGTCATTAATGATATACTAGACTTTTCTAAGGCGTCAGCGGATAAACTTACTGTCGACGCTATCGAGTTGAATATTAATAAATTAGCTGCTGCTAGCATGAGGTTTGTAAAACCGCGTGCTGATAAGGCTGGTATAGAATTAATAGAGAATTTTCCGCAGGAACACGTAATAATTAAGGCGGATCAAAAGCGCTTAAAACAAGCTTTGTTGAATTTATTGTCAAATTCAGTAAAGTTTACTCCCAAGAAAGGTTCAGTTACTTTATCTATTACAAAAGATACTAATGAAAAATTGGTTTATATCATTGTAAGTGATACAGGAATTGGAATGAGTTCTCAAGATATACCGAAAGCTTTATCATCTTTTGGACAAGTGGATAACTCTTTAAGTCGCCGTTATGAAGGTACAGGCCTTGGTTTGCCACTGACAAAAAAACTAATAGAGCTTATGGGTGGAGAGTTTAATCTAGAAAGTGTAGAAGGCGAAGGGACTAAAGTGACTATTATTTTTGGATATACAGATAGCATAGAGTTGTAGCTGAGAATAACTATAAATCTAGACTAACATTCATTATTTGTATATGATAAATATCATACGATTATTAAGAATAAGAAATAACCAAATGAACAATAAATTTCTCCTGATTCTAAGTATAGTTCTTTTTGCTAATGTGACGATAGCAGATAACAAAAGCTATGGGCCTATAATTCAAAGACAAGGACAGCAAATCAAAGAACTGCAGAAACAAGTGAGGGAGTTGGAAAAAATAACTAGCGATTTGAATGTTCTATTAAAAAAAGAAAATTCTACTGATACAGTAGCTGTTGTTGATGAACCAAAGCTCGAAGCGCCGAAGCTTAGCGACAAAGAAGAATATGATATTGCATTAGCTACTTTGAAGGAAGGAGACTTAGGTGACGCAGAAATAAAATTTTCTGAATTTATAACGAATCATCCATTGAGCCAACTACAAAGCAATGCAACATTCTGGTATGCTGAAACATTTTATCGTAGAGATATGTTTGATATGGCGGCTATTAATTATTTGCAAAGTTATAAAAAACATCCAAAAGGATCAAAAGCCTCAGACGCATTGTTAAAATTATCATACTCACTTGTCGTCTTGAATAAAACTCAAGAAGCGTGTAGTATGCTTAAAAAGCTAGAGAGTGAGTTTCCAAATAGATCTATTGACTCTATTAAAAGAACAAAAGAAGCTAAAAGTAATTTTTATTGTAAATATTAATAAATAGGTGATTTATTCATGTCAGATATACTTGATGAAGTTTTAAACGATGCAAAAGATGAAAAAAGATTGATGTTGTTTCGTAAGTCACTGCCACTAATTATTGTAGTAACGTGTATTATTGCTATCTTTATAGGCGGTTATAGTTGGTATCAGAACAAAACGAACAATAATAATCGTAAAATGGGAGATAAGCTTGTAACGATAGTGTCTGGTTATTATGGAGATAATGACAAAACGATGGCTGCGCTAGAAGAACTTGTCCAAAATAGTAATAATAAACAAGAAGAGCTGTCTGCACTTAAACTTGTAAATAGATTAATGGTAGAAAAAAAATCAATAGCTGCAATGGAAAAGTTACAGCAGATTATTGATAATAAAAATTATCATGAAGTAACAACTGCTTTTGCACGTTTACTTTGGATTGGAAATGCTTTAGATGAAAAAACTATTTCAGATAGTTCGCAAACTAAGATTACCGAATATTTCCAATATTTCGTGGATGAAAACCAGCCATTTTTTGTGACGGCTACTTTAATGAAAGCATTGTTTTATAAAAAGCGTTCTCAAAATGATTTATCAGCAGAATATGCAAACATTGTGTTACAATTAAAAGATGCACCATTCGTAGCAAAAGAGCAGGCAAGTGCGATTTTAGCTAGTATGTAAATTTTTGATTTATTAATATTTGACTATATAAAACTATGAAAAAAATTATTACCCTACTTTTGTTACCAATGTTTATTACTTCATGCGATAGTATAGGCAGCAATAGTGTAAAAAATTTAATTGACCTGACTCCACGTTTGGAAGTTGAATCATCAACTCCTCTAAAAATAAAGTCAGGTGCAAATAATCCATTAACTATGGATATGCAAAAATTTTATAAGATAGCAAAAAATACAATTATTGGTAAGCCAGCAATTGCAAAAAATGTTGTTTATAGCATAGATGATAATGGATATGCATCGGCTTTTTCTTTGAAAGAAAAAAGAATATTATGGTCAACTGACCTTGCGGCAACATCTTCGGACCGTCATTTTAGTTCAGGAGGTGTGCTCTATAGTAATGATAGATTATATATAACAAATGGGTCTCGTGACTTAATGATTCTTGATGCAAAAACTGGGCATGAAGTGATCCGTAAGGAATTTCCTGATATTGTTCGTAACAAGCCAGTAATGGCAAATGACCGTATTTTGTTAGTACAAACAATCAATAATCAGCTTGTTTCTTATGATATAAAATCATCTAAATTACTATGGATAAATGAAGGCGGTGTAGAAATCATTTCTATGAAAAACCACATATATCCTGTGATATACAAAGATCATGCTTTGGTAAGTTTTAGCTCTGGAGAGCTTTTGTTTGTGGATATCAACACAGGGCAGCCTAAATGGAATTATTCTATAGCTAACAGCGGTGATTCAGGATTACCTAGTTTTGATCCTTCCGTTCTAGTTTCTTCTCCTATAATTAGCGAAAATTATGCTTATTTTGCTACTAGTAATGGTCAAATAGTAAAACTTGATCTAGATAACGGTGCTGCAGCATGGGTAAAAAATGCAGATGATGTTCAATCTATAAGTTTACTTGGGGATAATTTATTTATTACAAATAATGCAAGACAAGTAGCTGCATTATCTACTCATGATGGTAAGATTAATTGGGTTGGAGATTTGATCTCAATAAAAGAGAGAAATGCAAAAAGACCGAAGCCAGCATTGTTTCAAGAGCCATTCTTAACGAAGACCAATATTGGATATGCTGTGAATGTAGTTGCTTCTAATGGTGAGCTATATCAGTTTGAAACTAATAAGTCGGGTGTTTTGTCATCGAGCCCTAATATTATCAAGATAGATAAGAATGTTCTATATCAGTGGATTTGTTGCTGCAGTGGAGCTCTTCGTTTGATAACAAACAAGTATATTAAATATTAGTATTTATAGACTATCTTTGGACTTGAGAAAATAGTCCAAAGATAGATTTAATGCTGCGGCACAAGCCTTAGCTCTAATTTCCGTCCTATTGCCTTTAAAATGATGAGTAAAGGTTTTTGTTTCATCAGAAGTCGCAACACCAAAACAGACCATACCCACTGGCTTATGTATGGTTCCGCCATCAGGACCCGCTATTCCAGTAATTGATATTGCAATATCGCTTCCTGCAAGATTTAAGCTACCTATAGCCATTTCTTTGGCAACTTCTTCAGAGACCGCCCCAAATGTTTCTAGAGTTTGCAGCTTGACGGATAAAAGTTCAATTTTTGCTTTATTAGAATAGCTGATAACTCCACTTGCAAAATATTTAGAGGCACCAGGCACTTCAGTGAAATAGGCAGCAAGCATGCCGCCAGTGCATGATTCGGCAGTAGAAATTGTTACACCTGGATTAGCTGTTTCTTTTATTTGTTCTACTAAAGCAAAAAGTTCTTTATTTAGCATAAAAGTCTAATAAAATAAATATCATGACATAATGAGCAATTATTGCAAATATTGCCGCCGCAACATCGTCAATCATCACTCCTAAAGCTCCTTTAATATTTTTATCTAACCAATTAATTGGCCATGGTTTGAATATATCAAACAAGCGAAATAATATAAAAGGAGACAGAAACAAAAATATAAAATCAATAGTAGATCCATTCATATAATCTTTAAGTTTTGTGTCAAGAAGCATCACAATAGACATGGAGCACAAATTGATGACTAACATTTGTCCAACGACTTCGTCTATAACTACTTCTTTCGGGTCTTTATTATCTAAATTTTCTATATAGCATCTAGTGCAATATGTGCCTATTATAAATAGGATTAATATTGCTGATAATTCTATAATCAATAGTGTAATAAATGATTGCTCAACAATAGATAATCCATTTATGGGAAAAATAATTTGATTGTTGAAGGTAAAGTACATTATGATATAACATAATGGAAAAGCTACAAGAGATCCAAATGTACCAGGCGCATATTTGATTTTCCCAATATAGCCGACTGTTGCAACGATCTCT
>JAQXDF010000054.1 GCA_029251475.1 Rickettsiaceae bacterium | reverse complement strand
AGGTAATAGTATTATTTTTACAATAATTAAGTATTACTATGTATTATATCTACGTGGATATAGTGTAATTCAATGCTGTTAACTCGATTATATAAGCATTAATGGCATATAAATGAAATCATTTAAAGCCTACTCTTACTAATAAGTACGAATTTATGCAAATATTCTCTTGTTATTTTGAATATCGCCCTCTTTAAAACAAGAAAGAAACCTTGTTTTAAAAGAAAAAAATAATATTTTATAAGTAAAAATAGATAGCTATAGGAAGTAGATCCTCTGTATGCCTTTAAATGCATAAGGTTTTGCTAAAAGCAGTGCTACATATGTATTATATAGATATCATTAAAATAATACATACGTAATACGGACGTATTAATATAATGTTGTGTGCAAGGCCGCATATTGTCTTATATGATATCAGTTTTATAAAGCAAACATAAAGCTAGTAGTGTTTTATGTGGTGATTCTAAATTGAACTAATCCACTAATTTTAAAAAAATTAGAAAAAATTATTCTCGAGAAGGGTAGGGGAGCTGTTAATGCGTTTAAGACCAATGAGCTTGATTGTTTTAGCGGTGGGCGTAGTACTTTACTATCTTATTGATTAGAAAAATTTAATACACCACTGTAAGCATATATGATCTTAGTATGAATAGTATTACGTATGTATAGTATTTTTATTACATACGTAATACGTCCGTATTAAGAAGAGGTTTTTATATAGGGTTCTATTTTCTTTAAACTGCTATCTATGTTATCAGAAAAGTAATTAATCAATCCTCTTATGATTTGAGAGTCAGAATATTGCATTCTATTGTTTTCGTTATTGACACAAGAAGTTATGTTTTTAAAATTAATTAAATCAGCCTCTCTTAGTCTAAATGACTTGGTTTTAAATAAAGAAGTTTTTTGAGGGTCGGTAACAAACCCTGTTTTTTCTGTTGTATGGGATTCTGTAATCTGGTTCAGTGCTTTTGTTAGTTTAGATTCAGATGCCCCATTTAGTTTACTATTAAGCATTATGTATAACCTCTTCTGTAAATAAAACAAAATCTTGTGCTCCTTTTGAAGCTGGGTTAAACACTTGTACTGGTAAATTCATTATTTGCGATTGATTAATGGCTTCATTTTTACGAATTGTTGTAGCAAATGTGTTTTCTTTTAAATCCTCTAGTTGTTTATGAATGTATTTATTTGTTTGTGAATTTCTTTTTTCATATAAATTTTTAAGAACAAAGAAATTATAATTATGTCCCGCTTTAATTTCCTTTACCGCTCCTAATAAATCTGCCATTCCATCTAAGGAATATCTTCCAAAACTAGTTGGTACAATGATAGAATTTGCACAGTATATTGCATTTACAGCTAGAATACCTAGCGTTGGTGGGCAATCTAATACTATATAATCGTATTCTCCTTCTATCTTATCTAAGTGATTTTTTAGAATTTTTTCTCTGTAAAGAGTGCCACTGATTTGTTCAATAATAGTTGCTAATTTTATATTAGAAGGAATTAAATTTAGATTTTCTATTTTTTGTTCAGATAATTCTGCATTAATTATAATACTTTTAATATCTAGATTTTTATCAATAAAAGCTTCTGATATTGTTTTTTTTTGCGAAATTTCTGGGCAAAATATACAGCTAGAGTGGGCCTGCGGATCTAAATCAATAAGTAATACTCTTTTTTTCTTTGTATACAAACCATAAGCGAGATTAACTGAGACTGTAGATTTACCGACCCCGCCTTTTTGATTGATTATTGCTAAAACTTTGGTGCTCATTGTGTTCTCCATATTATTTTGTTTTCAAATCTATAATATATATAATACATATGTAATACAAACGCAACACTAATAGTAATACATATGTATTATATTTTTAGTATGTAAACTATTTGCAACATATCCTGAAGTTGTATAATGCTTATTTATTCATTATATAATCAATAAGTACAACATATATAAAACAATACACATTTAATAGTACGAAGATTCTAAAACTAATAAGTTGATAGAGTAGGGCTCTAAAGTATTACTTTAAGTGTATGTTATTGTTGTTTTGAACAAATCATATGCAGTAATACCTATGTAATGCAGCGGTATTACGTGAGTATTATTATTTTTCCTCATACAAGGTTTATATATACTAGGATTATCGTTAGTAATGTCTAAATGTTACTAGGTAGGTCTTGTGCTTTTTTATGCAGTAATATATGTATGCTCCTTCGTATTTTTATATTAGTAATATACTTTAGCATTTGTTATATTTACATTTAATTTATGTTGCTTCCTTTTTCAATCCCCTTTAATGAAAACGTTGCGCTAGTTGTTAGAACTCACCTATAATTAAAAAATAACAACACATAACACAATAAGTTTTGTTAGTAGCAACTTTTTTGTGATACAATACACATGTTATAATGTAAAGAAATGGTTTGAATTTCATGAAAAATGTTGTGTTTAAATTCCCTTTTAATGCAAATGTGCATCCCTACATATCGAAGGAAAAAAACAAACTAGTAAAGCAGACTCAAGAGGAAGTAGCTGAATATTCATTAACACCTCGAAATCTTGAATCAAGGGAGTATAAATTCTTTGATCGAAAAATCGATATTGTTACTGCAAATTCATCCCCTAGTGAAATTGATGAGTACATTAGGTTATTGAAGGTAGCAGATCATATTAATAGCAAACCCCAAGTCGCTTTAAAAAACAGTATTTATATTGCTTCAAGCGATAATATTACAAAACAATTCTATATCGATGATTATTACTTAATTGCTAAACAAATGCAAAATATCCGAAAGCTATGGAATGTTTAAGAAAAGATCGCGAAGAACTGTTGGCTTTTTATGATTTCCCAGCGGAGCATTGGGTGCATATTAGGACAACAAATCCTATTGAATCAACCTTTGCTACCGTAAGGCTTCGGAGCAAAAGAAGTAAGAATTGTGGATCTAGAGATACCACACTTGCAATGGTATACAAACTCATGGAATCAGCGCAAAAGAAATGGAGGAAGATTCGAGGGTTCAGCTTATTAACTTTGGTGGTTAATAATGTACCGTTTGTAGACGGAGAATTAGTAAAAAAGCAATCAGATAGGATCGTTGCCTAATGACTCATACACCACATTTGACATTAACTCACGTTAACCTACGAATAATACAATATTCATGTAGTAAGTACAAATTATATACCAAGAGTACACGATATAAATCAATAATGCTCTCTTCTGAACCTAATTTATCTTTATCATTCTGTTGATGTTTTGAACTTTGTCTTACCTAATTTTTGGTACTTTCCAGTATTCTCCAACATTTATAATCTTGATATTATTGCCAATATTATATTTTCTTTGTGCCTTTTTTAGTTCAACTAATGCGTCATAATAGCTTTCATCTGCTAGCTGAAAAACATTATAATGAGATGGAATAGTAAACGGCTTACCAAGATCTATATGAGCCTGCACCATATCATCTGGATTCATGTGTGCATATTCCATAAACCATCTGGGCTTATGAGCTCCCATGGGTAAAAGTGCTAATCGAAACTGACCAAATTTATTAAGAGCTCTCTTGAAATATCTACCTTCTCCATATCCAGAATCACCGACAAAATATATATTACCACCATCGGTCTCTATTGTTAAAGCAGACCATAGAGCTTTATTGTGATCAAATATGCCTCTTGCAGACCAATGCTGCATTGGACCAAGATGAAACTTAACTTGTTTGGTAATTTTTATCTCATCACCCCAGTCATATGCCTCAACTTTAACTTCTTTATTGTAGGAGTGAATAATCTTATCATTTCCAAGAGGAGTAATGATACGCGGCTTATGTATTTTCCATAAACGCTCAATGGTTTTTATATCCAAATGATCATAATGATTATGGCTTATCCAAACAATATCAATAGGAGGTAGATCTTCAAAATTAACTCCCGGATCTATAATTCTTTTTGATCCGGCAAAGCTTACAGGGCTAGCTCTATCTGACCACACAGGGTCAGTAAGAATATTGATACCTTGAGTCTGGATTAAGAAAGTAACATGACCTATATTTGAAACTCTTAAATTATCACCTAATACTACTTTTGGAGGAACGTCATAATGTTTAACCGCAATATGATCTGGCCAATTTGGAGGTTTCCTTGTTACTCTCCATTTAAGGAAGCGGAAAAAAGTATTCGTATTAGAGACTTCTGGATCAAAAAATCGTTTTCCATCAAAATGGTCTGACACTCTCGCCTTCCCATAATATTTGTCACAAGACGCAACAAGAATTAAACTCAATAATAAAACTACCAGTCGAAACATAATCAATGTTTTAATTAATGCCTAGCTAATTTCCCCTAGTTCTCGAAAATTAGCTGGTGAAGCTATAGAAAGACATTTTCCTTCTGGAAGAGAGAATTGGCTTTGCAAAAACCGCCTTTTTTGCAAAGCTTCTTGTCAACTTAATAACTCACCTTGCAAGTATTATATTAGCATTTGGTAATTTAACTTTTCCCCATAACTGATCAGCTGTATATATAGGAAGCTTCATTTGCATACCAAGCGCAATACACGCTCTATCTCCAAGCGACAATCCCTGTATTGAAGTATCCAAAGATAGCTTTGCACTAAGCTCCGCTTGATCAATATCAAATGGTATTATTTCGGTAATCATGTCGTTTATCAACGGAATCGATTCTTCTGCGGACAAATTGTTCCTACCCAAAACATTTAATACTTCTGATATATTAACTGTAGACATTACAGCGTAGTCTAGCAAAGGTCTGAGCTTTTCCGATCCACTCTCTTTTTGTAATAAGATTAACAGAGCAGAAGCATCAAATACTACTTTTTTATTCATTCTTTGATTCCAATCTTCTGATATTTATTAACTGATCTGACATAGAAACTTTTTTATCTTTGAGACAACTGCGTATTTTAGATTGTAAACTAGATAAAGCCTTTTCTGCTGTAGTAATAACTAATTTACCGCTTTCGCAGTGGAGGATAACATTATCACCTTGGTTTAAATGTAAATTATTACGAATAGAAGCGGGAATAATAACCCTGCCACCAGCTCCTATTTTTGTACGTACTGCTTGCATAGTTTTCCTTTTAAAGATAGACCAGTTATATTTGATATCTGTTATAAGTATGAACATAGCTCATCATTAGATCCACGTCAATAATATTATTTATGACATGTATAAGCATGTGTGACCTAATCTTGAATCTTGTAACTTTTTTTTATCTTAGCAACCGTTTGCTTGCTAACTGATAATTCATTAGCTATCCAATCATAAGTTTTATTTGCTTTTAGGAATATCTTGATCTTTTCTATTTTACCAGCTGTGGATTTATTCTGACTCCCTACCCTTCTTCCAAACTTAACCCCATCTGCCCTCGCCTTTGCTATTCCCGCTTTAGTTCTTGTATTTATCATTCCTCGCTCTAGTTCAGCAAATACTCCGGCTATCTGAAAAAAAGCTTTGCCCATTGGAGATGTAGTATCCACCTTGTCCCCAGAATCAAGGGATACAAATTCTACTTCCTTTTTATGTAATAATTCTGTTATCTCTATGAGGCCTTTGAGTGATCTTGCTACCCTATCTATTTTATATACAACAACAACATCACCCTCTCTCAAGTCATTTAACATTTCCAATAATTTTGGACGCTGGTTATTTTTACCACTTATCGCTTCACTATATATTTTTGTGCATCCTGATTTTTTAAGAGCATCCCGTTGGATTTCTAAATCTTGATTATTGCTACTTACTCTTGCATACCCTACTTTCATATGTTTCGTTCTAAATTGTACTGTTTAGTCTAATTTTTAAGAATGTACTACAATAGTACATAATTATCTAGCTATTTCTTTTTAATGTACTAAATATGATATTTTTTTAATAGTACATAAAACCTTTGAGTTTTTTGTACTGTTTTAATTATATCTACATTTATAAGAATAAGATACTAACTATATACCATATATACAGTACATAGTTAGTATATTGTTCTTGTGTATACATCATATATATTTTAAGTGTACATTATATATTTGATATAAATACAGCATTTATACCGCTTTTATATAGTATGTGTATATTATTTATATTATATCTTTGACTTTAAGTATTCTTTTTAGTATCTATAAGCAATAACTAAGAAAATTAAATTATGTTTGATGCTAGAATCACGGCAGTAGATGCTGCGCAATTAAAAAAAGTTACTACGCAAGCAATACATAAGGAGCTACGGGCAAAGAAATTAAAGTCCTTTAAAAGCAACAATAGAGTTTATTTTGGACACGAGACTTCTCGCAGCATATTTAACCATAAATTGGAAAAATCCATTATTTCTTTCCAGATAGTTAAAGGAGGAACAGGGAAAACTTCTATAGCTCATTCTTTTGCTATAAGATCTAGCCTATACGGAGCAAAAGTTCTTTGTATAGATCTAGATCAGCAAGGTAATCTATCTCAAGCATTTGGTGTTAACTGTAATAATTCTCCTGTTATGATAGATATTATTAATGATAGTAGTTTAATTAATAGCGCAATTATAAATATTGCTCCAGGTATCGATATACTGCCTAGTAGAATTGAAAATGCTGTACTTGATAACCACCTGATGCTAAATAAACATCCATTAGATAGGGTTTATAAATCTATTATAAATCAATTAATGAGTGACTATGATTTAGTAATCATAGATTGCCCGCCAGCATTAGGTCAATCAGTAACCGCAGCAACTTTGGCATCAGATATAATTATATTTCCGCTTACTCCAGAACAATTCAGTTTATCTGGGTTAGAAGTATCGTATAGAGAAATTAAAACTATAAACGAAAGATTTAACTCTTCTAGTAATTTAAAAATATTATTGAATAAATTTGATATAAGAACCGCTTTATCTAGCGAAGTTTTGGCAAAAATTATGAACCATAATATATTTAAACAATTAATGTGCAATACCTTTATACGAAGCTGTCAAGATTTTCCTAATATGCTATATGCAGAGACAAATATTTTTTCTAATACAAAATCATCTGCTGCAAAAGATGATATAGACCTTTTTACAAAAGAAATTTTACAACTTGAAAATAAAAAATAATTAGCTATGCCCTCAATAACAGATTTTAAAAATACAAAGAGGATAAACAAACTTTTCAAAAAAAAAGAGTATAGACCTTGGGGCACAGTAGGTGAAAAACAATCAACAACCTCTTCTTCAAAAACAATTCAATCTGAAAACAACAACAGCCTTTACACTGAAGAGATAGAAAGCAAGCTACAAATATTACCTAGCACTTCTTCTACTGATGCAGAATTGGACAAAACCTGGCGTTGTTTATACGGCGCAAAAAAAACTCTTTTAGAAATAATAATTAATAATATTGAAGAAAATTGCGATAGTTACGTTATAACGAGTGCAATTACAACTAACCAATTATTATTGGAATCTGCACTACCAGTGAACACAATCAAAACATCGTTGCAACAACTAAAACATAATCTGCTTATATCTAATTATGAAACAAAGCCAGGAATAGGAGGTTTTGCTAGATATAAAATCTCTAAAGATGTATATGAATATTTTATTAAAAAATTTTCTTTAAACAAATGATTTTATTTTATTTGACTTTAATAAGTTGTCATCTAGTATAGAAATACGTGTATTAGATGTAATTTATTTTTCTTCTAATAAAATTTAGATAAAAAAAGAGGCTCCGAAACTAAAAAGCAGCGAAACCGCTATAAAACATACATGTTTTTGACTAAAAATATGCTCCCCAGCAATATTCTCGTGTTAACTATTGTATATGTTTTTTTCTTAATTTCAAGTATTTTTTAGTCTCGACCTCAATATATGAGGTTAAAAATGAATACCATTGCTAACGTATCGCAAGATGTTCCTGCCAATTGTAGTTTTTCTGCAACAAGAATTGATCTTCGAACTAAATATAGCAACAAATCAGCCATAGGAAAAACTGAGACTATTACGTTAAGTGTAGCGCAATACAAAAAAGCATCCTACAGAAAAAGCTATATAGCATGGGATAAATTAGAACGTGCAAATAAGCCTGATAATTATACAGAAAAGACAAAATACCTTAGTAAGAATGCAAAGGCATTATTATCTGTTGTATATCAAAAACTAAAGAAGCAACCTATCTTACTACTTAATCACAAATATATCTCTACTATCACTTGCTCTGGCAGTAGGCAGAATCAAAGAATCATTCAAGAAATAGAAAAAATAATTGATGTTTGTTATAAAACAGGAATAACCGAGCTAAAAGGAAAGAAATATAAAAACTGCTACGAGTTTAAGCTAAAAAGATCTTCTATAAATAACGGCTTTTCACAAGAGAATAATTATAATGATGAAAACATTCAACGGACAAAAATGTCCACTAAAAACACCGCTTGTACTATATATATAGAAAATAAGATTATAAATAATAGATCTAAAGCTAATTTTGAAAAAAATTATTCTAGTGACGAAAATTCCAATACACAAACTGATAGTAAAATAGAGAAGGGTAGAAATAAAGCTTCAAATGATCAAGTTATTACAGCTGAAACCACCAGACAAATCGTTTCTAAAGATTCTGTATCTAATATTTCTTGCAATACCAAAAAACAAGCAATATCCAATAACCCCAATGGCTTTCTTGGTTCTGGTAAATTCTTAAGCGAGATGCTAGAACATTTAACTGAAGATATGTGCCAGTCGATTCGCTCTAACTGCGGTAGAAACTTCACAAATAGGGCAATAAAAGAAATAGCTAAGGCGGTATCTAGGAGTAAGAAGGGTAGTAAGGCCTTTTTTTACCATATCAAAGGCTTTATTGCATATCTTAGCAAAATACTTAGATTTGAAAAAAGAGATCCAGAAAAGGTCAGCGGTGATAATTACTACATCACTTCTAATCTTCCTGAGGAAGAACAAGATATTCAAAAGCAAGAAAAATACTTATCTGAAATTGAGTATTCCCTGCAAGTAAGCCCTGAATGGCATTTGAAGAAAAAGCTAGCTGCAGTACTAGAAAGATCAAAGGCATATGATATTCTAACATCATTTCAATCTCTTGATATAAGGAAAAGAAAAGCTCTAATAACAGTGAATAAACATGTAGAGTTATCAAAGGAGGATAGGAATATAATCCTAAATCAAATACAGGCAACTCATGAAAAAACTGGTGAAGAGGGTAATTACCAATATATTGACTCTCTTGAAATAGTTATGGCAGATAGATCTCCATCTCCTACAGCTTTTTGGGCTTCATCTGTCGAATCAGATCAAGACTTACAAATGAGGCAAGGTTTATGGGGGAAAGTCAGGGAGAAATTTGCAAGGCTGGAAGGCTCAGAAGGGGATGCTATAGATAAGGTTCTGTCGCTTCTATTATTCAATAGCTGAGAAACCGGAGCATCTAAGGCTTTGGGCACTATGAGGCCATGAGCATTTTAAAATTCTCAAACACATATCTATGAGAATCATCTGCAACTATTTGTCCTTTCTGAATCATCCGAATATTCTCTATACCTGTAAGTGTAATTTTAGCTGATGCAAAGCTCTTGAACCCTAACATGGGTTTCGTGCGTTTCTTAATAAATCGATGATCTTGTTCAATAATATTATTAAGGTATTTGTTCTGGAGCACAATGATTTTTTGATCAGGTTCGGCATCTTTATTGGCTGCGGCAAGAGCGGATATATTGCTTCCACTTTTGTCTATTACGACCTTGTCAGGTCTGTCATTATTTTTAAAAGCTTTACGAAAGAAAGCTTTTGCCGCTACTTTGTCCCTATGTTTGCCCAGTAAAAATTCAATGGTCCAACCACTAGAATCTACTGCTCGGTAGAGATAATACCATTTTCCATTAATTTTAATGTAGGTTTCATCCATACGCCAACTAGTCCCAACTGGTTTCTTGCGTTTTCTCACTTGCGTGTCAATAATAGGCACGAATTTCATTATCCATCTTTGTAGCGTACTATGGTCTATAGCTATTCCACGTAGATACGCTATTTCTTCAAGTTCTCTGTAACTTAAGGAGAATCTGCATTTCATATATACGAATAGCATGATTATCTCTGGTGAAGAGCAAAAGCCTTTGAAATGTTTAAGTAACTTAGGTGCAATTAGGAATGGCATAATCTTTATTTTTGTATTAACATTAGCTCATTACAGAACGTTAGGCAACAGAAGCGACAGAACCGTATTTTTTACCAGTAATACTATCTATCTCATCTTCTAGATCTTGATCTTCTGCCTCTGCTTTTGCGGTCTCTCTTTCCTCAGCCAAAACTTCCGCTTTGATTTTTGCTACTTCAGCTTTTTTAGCGACTTTTTCAGCTCTAGTTTTCTCTATCGCTGCTACTTCTCTACCTTCTTTTCCTCTAAAAGGGACTGTATTTTAGTCGCCGCTGCTACTTCTTTCTTAGCTACCTCTTTTGCTGTTGCTGCTGCTTCTTTTTTCTTAGTAAATTCTGCTTTTGCTCGTGCCATTCTCTGTAATTTAGCTGCCGCTGCTGCTCTTTCTGCTTCTGCTCTTGCTGCTGCTGACGCTGCTTTAGCTATTTTATCTCTTAAAACTGCATCTAGTCTTGCCGCTGTAACAATAGCATGCATCTTTTGTGCTTTTACCGCTGAATTCTTAGCTGAATCTAACAGAGTTGTTGTCTCGCCACCGTCAACATTAGCTGACACACCACCTTGATCTTGAATAACAACTTTATGACCACCAGCTGTTAATTCTACATCCGCTCCTTGACCAACTAAGTTCTGAATTTGATCTGATTGAACTTTATCCGAATGAGTCATCGCTCTGGCGCCAGTAGTTTCAATTACTATTGAACCATTTTGATCCTTTGTTGCTAACTGCTCGTATGAATATGGATTTGACTCTGTACCATCTCCAGTATGGTTAGCACCATTGCTATTACTTGCAACATAATAGGCTTTTTCTATTTTCTGACCATTTCTATATAAATTATGTTTATCTTGTGGGCCAGTTGATTTACTAGCAACGATATCAATATCTCTGATCACTGTGTCCATCATTCTGTGACTCAAGCTATT
>JAQXDF010000047.1 GCA_029251475.1 Rickettsiaceae bacterium | reverse complement strand
CATCGGGCTTTTTGGACACTTGTGGCGGTTTCAAAAATATACTAATGTTTGATTTGCACAAACTAACTCTAAACAAAAAAAAATCAGAACAATTTGTTCAAGGTTCTCCTCTGATAAGGTTCATACATGAAGATATCATTGAAAGATTACTTCCAATAGATAGAGTTTTTCAGAATATATTGCTTCTCAACCCGCCTATTGAAAATATATTATCAGTAGCATTGAAGCAAAAATATCCTAACCATAAACTGACTGTTATCGATTCATACACAAAGATACCCAGTAATAAATTTGATTTAGTTATATTCCCTATGGGATTACACTGGGTAAATGATATTCAGATATTTTTAAAGACTATAGGCCAATCATTGCAACCAGGTGGAGTGTTTATGGCTAATTTCTTTGGTGGTGGTAGCTTGCAAAATTTACGTTATAAATTGATGGAACTTGAATCTACAAACGGAATGGCTCATGCTCCGCATATATCGCCTTTTATTAGGTTTGAGCAGCTTGTACCTCTTTTGCAACAAGCGGGATTTTCAGAAAACGTCATTGATCACGAAGTTTTAAACATTGAGCAGGATTCTGCTTTGGGGGTCATGAAGATGCTTCAAAATATTGGAGAATCTAATGTCCTCAAGCGCGGTATATCATATTCAATTAATAAGAATATGTACAAAGAATTAAAGCATAAGCAGCAAGGCGGCTTTCACGATCATATGAATTTAATTACTTTTTTATCTAGTCCTTCTCAAAAGAGTATCAAGCTAAAATCAGAACATTTTCACGGTTGATAAAAAACTATATTATTTTTATTGTCTTTTGCTTGTGTGTTTTTTATTTCTTGTGCTATCATCTATACATAAAATTTCACGTAATATATTAGTAAAATTATGCAAGAATTTGATTTAGTAGTAATTGGTGGTGGTCCAGGTGGATATACTGCAGCTATAAGAGCAGCGCAACTGGGTATGAAGGTTGCTTGCGTTGAGAAGAGCAAAACCTTAGGCGGCACTTGTCTGAATGTTGGCTGTATACCATCTAAAGCTTTATTGAATTTTTCAGAAAAATACGAAGATGCACGTACGCATTTTTCGGATATAGGCATAGAGACTGATGTAAAGCTGAATTTGAAAAAAATGCTATCAAGGAAAGATCAGGTAGTTGCAGATTTGTGCAAAGGCATTGATGGTTTATTTGCAAAAAATAAAATTACTAAAATAACGGCTACTGGCAAGATCATTGATAGTAATACAGTTGAAGTAACCTCTGGCTCTAAAAAAGACAAAATCAAAGCAAAAAATATACTAATTGCGACTGGCTCAGAAGTGATGGTTCCTAATGGAGTAACTATTGATGAAAAATCTATAGTCTCTTCAACGGGCGCTTTGTCTCTTTCTGAAGTTCCCAAAGAACTGGTAGTCATTGGAGGCGGTTATATTGGTCTTGAGCTTGGTTCTGTATGGAGAAGACTTGGTAGTAAAGTAACAGTAGTAGAATTTGCTGACAAAATTGTTCCAGCCTTGGATAATGAAATAGGGAAGTCCTTTCACAAGATCCTAGAGAAGCAAGGATTTAAATTTATGCTTGGATCTAAAGTACTTAAGGCAGAGAAAAAATCAGGTAAGGTGACTCTGACAATTGCTGGAGTTGCGGATAATAAAGAATCAAAATTAACTTGCGATGCTGTTCTAGTTTCAATAGGCAGACGTCCTAATGTCGAGGGGCTTGGCCTTAAGGAAGCAGGCGTTGATCAGGATGAGCGTGGTTGTGTTAATATCAACGAGCATTTTCAAACTAATATCCCTAATATATATGCTACTGGTGATGTAGTCAAAGGGCCAATGCTAGCGCATAAGGCCGAAGAAGAAGGAGTAGCTGCAGTTGAGATAATGAATGGTCAGGCTGGGCATGTTAATTATAATCTAATTCCAGGTGTGGTTTATACTTGGCCAGAGGTCGCCTCGGTTGGAGCGACTGAAGAAGAGTTAAAAAAGAATGGCATCGAGTATAGAGTGGGTAAGTTTCCATTTTTAGCAAATAGTCGTGCAAGAAGTGTTGGTAATACCGATGGGATGGTAAAGATTCTTGCGTGCGCTAAAACAGATAAAGTAATTGGTGCTCATATTATTGGACCTGATGCAGGAACGTTAATAGCTGAAATAGTTGCTTACATGGAATTTGGTGGAGCTGCTGAAGATATAGCTAGAACTTGCCATGCGCATCCAACTCTTAATGAGGCAATCAAAGAGGCTGCTTTAGCTGTCGATAAACGTACTATTAATATGTAGGTTTGTAATTTATAGTATGAAATCACAAACGCAACAGTCGGAAATCAATTAATTACATATAATAATTCTAGGAGCAATAGGAGTAATAGTGACTGATTTCTCCTAGAATTAATTGGGCAACTTCGAAAGTGGCACTATAAATCTTACTGGCTTTATAGTGATTTCTATCTACTTAGCCTTGTCTGAGGTTCTATTATCATATTTTCAAATTTCATATCGAGTAAGAGTGTCTTGGGATTAATTCTTTGATTATGCAGATGGTAACTATAATCAAGTTTAAATTTATAAGCATAGAGTCCTAATAGTGACATTCAAGCAATCATAATAATCGATCTTACGCTAAAGTTAATTTAAAGAAATCAAAACCACAATACCTACTTGAACAACAATCAACTTTTCTTGATACTTGTTTAAGTAGGAACTGAAAAGTAGTTGTAGAAGTTATGGTAAAACGAAAAAGCTCCAACGAATTTGTATATAAATCTGCATCTTCTATAGATCGGTCTATTTCTAGACCACAGGAGGCGCAAGCAGATGATACACTTAAACTAGAAAGTCAGTACAGCATCAATATATTGAACAATTATTTATTTGAAAGCGTCAAAAACTGGGACTTAGCAGCAGTTAGATACTATCTAAACAAAGGCGCAAATATTAACATAACTTATACTGATAGTGCGAATAACACCGCAGGTAATAGCTTGATAATGCTCGCGGTTGCAACTTATAAAATCGTGTCCAAAGAAAATAAAGATATTTGTAAGATAGACTTGATAGAATTACTGATTGACCATGGATATGATATTTATGCTAAAAATTCAGAAGGCGCCACGGTTATAGATCTAGTTGATCGACTACCTATAAGCTCAAATCTATATAAAAGAATCTCAAAAGAGCGGTCTTATGTAGAAAGCAAAGAAAAATATGATTTATTGGCAGATGGTAAGAAAGAGGAAATTAATAAGGGTCTTATAGATATTTTAACGAAGAGACAAGATACCTCCGAAGACTATACAGAAAACAAAAAAGACCTTGTAAACTTAATAGCACGCGGTGTTGATGTGAACATTACTGACACAGATGGCAACACGCCATTAATGCTTTCAGCTCAGAATCATCATAAAGGCCCTAATAATTATTTACAGTCGATGGTTAGGATAGTGATCAAATGCGGTGCAGATCTCCAAGCTAAGAATGTATTTGGAATGACAGTCCTTGATGTTGCTAGTCATTTTCAATTTACTCTCAAGTCTCTCGGAGCAAAAGCAAGTGAAGGAACTTCGATAGAATGTGCAATAAATGGAGATCAAATACAAGACGCAGGTCAGAATCAGGGAGAAGATGATTTGACTCAAGTATTTGCAGAAATAGAAATAGATAATGATTTGATGAATGATCTGGTAGAGATTGCAGAAACGTCCAATTGTTTATCAAATAATAAACAAACAAATACACAAATAGTTTCTTATGAGGCTTATGTTTATGAATGGGCTGCAATTGAGTCTAATAGTGAGGATTTTCTTGATGATCTTATAGACATGTTATATGAAAATTACGATGAGCAAGATGATTGTGAGCAGTTGTTACCGGAATTGAGCTAGGTGATTTAACTGAAGTATAGAAGTTACATTAAGTTTAGTGGGTAATATTAGTATATGAATTTTAGTAATCTAATATTTAATTTATGCGCGGGATTCGCCAACGCGCATAAATTAAGATATTTATTTATGCCGATGGGGCGTTCTGGCGACTCATCTGCGCGACAAAATTACTGAGACTGGCTTATTTTGACCATTCTTTGCTTACTTTCATCCCAACTATATTGAGTGTGAATGGTTTTTACCTCTGTGACTACTACGTCTCCGCTTGGAAGCTGGGCAATATCAAGGCCATTTTGTAGAGAGTCTACGATTAATGAAGATGAATTGCATATATATTTTAGATTTGAAAAAATATCAGTATCTTTTTGTGTTGTCATGATTCTTATCAACTTTAATTTATGTTATATATTGAATGTATCATATAATTTCATAAATATCAAGCATTGTTAATATTATTTTATACAAATATAACGCTATCATTTTTTTCTCTATTATTATATAATTTTTTGTTTATAACCTGATATTAAAATGCCCTATGTCACAGCCTATAATTGCAGGAGTTCCAACCCTTCCTCAAACCCTTGGAAAATGCATTTATTTTCTTTTTAGGAAACAAAAACTTCAAGTTTCACTATTGGTATTGCTGATAATATTAATTGGTATAGCTCCTTCTATAGATAGTTTGTTTTTACAAAATATTACAGATCAAATTGAATATTATTCAGATGAAGAAATGGGGCGGATTAATTTGGCGTCTGTTTTATTTAAGTGGGTTATAATATATGCATTATGGTGGGAAGCCCTGAATGGATTATGGCGTTTATATGATTATGCATATTTAAAAATTATGCCAAAAATCAAAGCGCAGGTTATTGATGAATTCTTTAATTATATTCAATATCATGATCACGCCTTTTTTCAAAATACTCTGGCTGGAGATATTTCAAATAGAATCACTGAAGCAGCTAGATCCTTGGAAATGGCATTTGCATATGCTAATGAAAGAATTATTCACAAGCTAGCCATGCTGCTCTTTGCTTTTGTGACATTATATACAGTGCATCAAACAATAGCTTTTATATTTTTGACATGGATTGTAACATTTGTCGGTATGAGTGTGTATTTTTCGAATACTATCAATAGTTACTCATCAGCTTATGGTAAAGACAAAACTATAGTTGCTGGAAAAATTGTAGATTCTATTGCAAATATTTCAGTTATTAGAATGTTTTCTTCATTTAAGCATGAATCTAAGAATCTTAATACTTATCTAAATAAGGCGATTAAAAGTGATCAAAAGATGCAATGGTTTATGTTCAAACTGCGCTATGCTCTTGGAACCTCTTGTACAATAATGATTGCTGCAATGATTTATTATATTGCAACACTTAGGGGTAACTTAGAAATATCAACAGGGCAGTGTGTATTAATAGTGACCTTGTGTGTTTCTGTTATAGGTGATGTATGGGACTTGACTCAATCTTTTGGAGAGCTTTTTGAACAGATGGGTGCGTTTAATCAAAGCTTAAGTTTGCTACAAAAATATCGCCTTACAGATATAAAAAACCCTGGGGATATGGTGGTTTCAAATCCATCAATTGAATTTAAAAATGTGACTTTTACTTATTCAGGAAATAGTAATAGCTTTAGCAATAAATCTATTCGTATTGAGGCATATGAAAAAATCGGGCTAATTGGCTTTTCAGGGTCTGGCAAAACAACTTTTGTTAATATGATTTCTAGATTGTACGATATTGATCAAGGGCAGATTTTAATAGATGGACAAGATATACAAAAAGTAACGCAAAGTAGCTTGAGAAAAAACATATCCATTATTCCTCAAGAACCTATTTTGTTTCACCGCACCGTCCTTGAAAATATTCGTTATGGAAACATGAATGCAAGTGATGAAGAAATCTTCGAAGCTGCAAAAAATGCTCATATTCATGATGTGATACTGAACCTACCAGAAGGCTATAATACAATATGCGGAGAAAGAGGTAATAATTTCTCAGGTGGTCAAAGACAAAGAATCATTATAGCTCGTGCCTTCCTTAAGAATGCACCTATACTAATCTTAGATGAAGCTACTAGTTCTCTTGATAGCCATACGGAATATTTAATTCAGGAATCTTTGCATAAATTAATGCAAGATAAAACGGTTTTAATTATTGCGCACCGACTATCAACTCTTGTGCATATGGACAGAATTTTAGTTTTTAATAAAGGACATGTAGTTGAAGATGGTACTCACGAAAATTTGAGAGAAGACGGAGCTATATACAAAATGCTTTGGGATCATTGTTAATACGATGCCTAGCTTATTGTTCTATTGTAGCCCCTTCAGTTTCGGTGGGTAAAACTAATGGTTTTTTAAGTCCGCAGCTAGTTAAGATAGTAGAGACCAATATGATAAAAAGAAAATTCTTCATGATGTTATAATTTAGGTTGCGTTTATTGAGTATATGTTTATTGAGTATATATTTGTACTATAAATAAACTGTTAATGGCGTGCAAGATCAATCCACTAACATGCAATAGAAAAATATTATAGTAATTATGAAAAAGCGTATATCAATTATTATTAGTTGTTTGATTTTAATGTTTTCAGTTAGTGCGAATGCAACAAAATCTAGCATTATTGATTTAGATGCTTATACCAACACGGAAACTCCATTTTTTGATGATAAGGGTAATAAATTATTTCTAGATCAGTACGAAGGTAACACAGTGTTGCTAGTGTTTTGGGCAACGTGGTGTGGAACGTGCGTTAGTGAGCTTGCTTCGCTAGATAATTTGTCTAAGGATTTTCGTAAATTACCATTTAAAGTCATAGCATTATCTGAGGATTATCGGGGAATTGAAGTGGTACAAAAACACTTTGAAGAAAGAGAGATACGTCATTTGGAAATATTTCATGATTATAGCAATCAATTGTTTCGCGCAATGTCTGTTAACGGTATACCTACTGCATTTTTAATAAATAGTGATGGCAAGATAAGAAAAATATTTAAAGGTAGAATCAAGTGGCAAGATGATCAAATTAGGACTATACTACTGGGAGAAGTAGATGGAAATCCAGAAGTTCCCAAAAATACTTATAAAACAATATCTTTAAACAGGCAGGTAGGTAGAGTAACTAGCGTGCCTATAGTAGAAACAAAGCCAAATAATAATTCAGAGGTAAAAACTAATGACAAAGAGAAACAAACCAGCGAGCCAAACTAATAATAGCGTGTCTAGTGGCTCAGTTCTTTCTAATCGAGTTCAGAGTAAACTAAATAGTGTTTTATCGTGCCTACCTTTTGGATGTGGATCTGACAAGCCAGTGGTCGCTGTTTTAAGGCTTGATGGGGTTATTGGTAAAGGTGGTGCTCTTAAATCAGGGCTCTCTATTTCGTCATTAAATAAAATGATAGAAAGCATGTTTAATATAAATCATCTTGATGCAGTGTGTTTGAATATCAATTCACCCGGTGGATCACCTGTGCAGTCTGAGCTTATAGCTAGCAGAATTATAGGCCTGTCGAAAGAAAAGGATATCCCTGTATTTAGTTTTGTTGAAGATGTAGCAGCATCTGGTGGATATTGGTTAGCTTGCGCTGGGGAAAAAATATATGCTAGTCAAAGCTCTATAGTTGGTAGCATCGGGGTTATTTCTAGTGGATTTGGCTTTCACCAAGCAATGGAAAAATTGGGAGTAGAGCGCCGCGTATATACTGAAGGTCTTTCAAAATCTGTGCTTGATCCATTCCTTCCAGCAAAACAAGAAGATATTAAAATTATAAATAAAATTCAGAAAGATGTTCATCAACATTTTATTAATACTGTGAAAAAGAGAAGGGCTGGAAAATTAACTCAAAATGATGAATTATTATTTAACGGTGAGTTTTGGACGGGTCAGACAGCGGTAGATTTTGGACTTGTCGATGGTATTGATGATTTATATTCATTCATTCAAAAACGCTATGGGGATGATGTTAAAATCGAATATATTGAAAACAAACCATCTTGGTTTAAAAAGAAACTAGGAGTTGACTCTGTGAGTAAAGAGTTTGCTGCTGACTTTTCTGAATCTTTAGTAGACTCTCTTGAAAGCCGTTTAATATCTTCTAGATTTGGTATTAAATGACCCCGATTTTTTATATTAAGGGAGGCAATCTTAGTTTTGCTGATAATGTAATACTATCAGACATAGAGCTTTTTATTTCTCCCGGAGACAGAGTTTGTTTGGTAGGAAAAAATGGATGCGGCAAATCAAGTCTGATGAAAGTTATTCAAGGTGACTATGAGTTGGATGAGGGTGGAATATTTCAAGAACCTGGTATTCATGTTGGCTATTTAAAACAAGATATGAAGTCATTGCCTTCAGGTACGATTTATGATTTTATCCTAAATGAATTTGATGACCCTACGGCCAATAGGTATTTAGCGGATATTATTTTAAAGCAGCTTGAAATTGATGGCGAGAGTGAGCTTAAGAATTGCTCTGGTGGTCAGATAAGGAGAGTTTGCCTTGCAAAATCTTTAGTTAGCCAGCCAGATATATTACTATTGGATGAACCAACAAACCATTTAGATATTCAGGTTATAGAGTGGCTAGAAGGTTATATTAATAGCTACAAAGGAGCTGTTGTATGCATAAGTCATGATCGTAAATTTCAAGAAAATATCACGAATAAAGTTTGGTGGCTAGACCGAGGCGTTTTGCGCAAATCTAGTCGTGGATTCCGCTATTACGATGAATGGAGAGAGGAGATAATTGCTTCAGAGGAAGCTTCTTTGCGTAAAATGAATCGTAAGCTTGAAGTGGAAAAAGATTGGTTGCAAGGTGGCGTAACTGGAAGACGTAAGCGTAACCAACAACGTTTGTCAAATTTATATAAATTAAGAGACTCTCTTCGAGATCATGAGTCACATTTGCGTCAGGCAAAAGAAAAAATGCAGATTCAGCTTGCTGAGGAAGCAAGGCAGACCAAGTTTATTATAGAAGCAGAGAATATTTCGTATAATTTTCCTGGAAAAACATTATTTAATGACTTTAATTTTAAAGTAAAGAAAGGGGAAAAAATAGGAGTTATTGGCCCTAATGGTGTTGGTAAATCCACATTGATAAAATTACTGGTAAAAGAATTGGAGCCTATGCTTGGCAAGGTTAAACACGGAACTAATATTGAAGTATCCTATTTTGATCAGCACAGAAGTGATTTAAATCCGGCTCATAGCTTAAAGAAAACCCTTTGTCCTGGGGGTGGAGACCAAATTTTTCTTCAAGATAAAAGCATGCATGTTGCAACTTATTTGAAGCAATTTATGTTTGATCCAAAAATGTTGGATAATAAGGTTTCTACTTTATCTGGAGGAGAAGCAAACAGGCTACTATTAGCAAAGGCTCTGATTAACCCAGGTAATTTATTTATTTTAGATGAGCCAACAAATGATTTAGACATGGATTCACTAGAAATGCTCCTGGAGATTTTAGCGGATTACACAGGAACTTTGATAGTTGTAAGCCATGATAGAGATTTTTTAGAGCGATTGGTTACAAGAACTTTGGTGTTTGCTAATAATAAAATCATTGATTTATATGGTGGATATGATGATTACTTAAAATATCATAAAACAGATCTTAAGCAGGCTCGGGCCAAAAACAAAACTCCTGCAAAAGTAACTATAGCTCAGCCTGTAAAAAAATTGAGCTATAAATATATGCGCCTGCTTGAGACTCTTCCTGGTGCAATAGAATCATTAGAATCTAAAATTAAATTAATTGAGCAGAAGCTATCAATACCAGGATTATATAATGAGAATAACAAAAAATTCAATCAATTATCACAAGACTTAGAATCTTCTCAAAAGGATCTGGATGATAAGTTGGAGCAATGGTTGGAGGTAGAAATGATGCAAGAGGAAATAAATAAATAGTATGAATAGGGAGATTAGATTATACGTAGTTTTTTGTAGCATATTTTGTACAATTATTATTACCGGTAATTTGATTTTTCAGAAATTCGTTACTCTGCATATTGTTAGTTACGATATAGAAGTTTCTGTTGGAGTTTTGCTGTATCCAATCACATTTTTGATTTCAGACCTGGTGACAGAGTTTTATGGCCAAGGAAAAGCGAAGTTTATGGTCAATATCGCTGTATTATGTAGCTTGATTGTGCTTGTGTTAATTGGAATATCTGATTATTTAAGCGCAACTAGTTGGTCAAAAATTGACGATAAGCTTTTTCATACGGTCTTCAACTCTTATGGCATAGCAGCAGTGGCTTCCATTATTGCAAATTATCTGGGTCAGATTTGTGATATTACAGTTTATGCTTATTTTAAGAAACTTACAAATGGTAAGCATTTATGGCTCAGAAATAATCTTAGTACGATATTAGGGCAGCTAATTGATAGCGTAACGGTTGTGACTATTTTATGCTTTTTTGTTGTGATACCGTGGTCTCAATTTTCAATAGTGATTTATAGTAGCTTTTTATTCAAATTCTTGGCCGCTCTTGCTGACACCCCATTTTGTTATTTAGGGCATTATCTTATGAGTAAAAAATGGGAGATTAGCAAGTAAAAAGGGCAAAGAGGTGTTAGGCTCAATACCCTAAGGTGACATCCCAATAATATTGATGTCAGGTTGTATTATGCTGCTAGGTCCAACATCATTTCTCCGATTGCATCCATCTCTACATCGTTCTGCATATCGAAACTTTCTATCCAGTCGGCAGCCTCTAACCATTTTGGAACATCGATCCACTCTTCCATTTTATCTTTAACGGAGTTCATGACTTCTCTTATGTCTTCTCCATTATGATACCTTTGTACAAGATTAACAAAATTATCAAACCACGCTACTTGATTCATAGTGTTTGAATCTTCGCTCCCTTTGTTTGGATAATAATGCTCAGGATGGAATTGGGTTGCAAACTGTATTAAGGTAGAAAAGGAAATTGGCACACCATCTTCAGACACTGCTCCAAGCTCTAACTCACCAATATTACCAGCTTGAGCGGCAAAATGATGAGCCGTGTCGCCTTTGAATTGTATTTCTGGAAAGATTCCTTCTTCTAGCAGTTCCTTTTGCTGCTGGCTTGTAAGGGCCATGTAATATGGAATAGTTCCTTTGATATACGAGACGTCATGCTTACCAGATGAATATCCTTTGATTGGCTCTATTGTGCCTCCCTTATTAAGTGATAGTTGCTGAGCTCCTGCGCACATCCCAATCAAAGGTATATTATGTTCTTCTGAGGCATTAATAATCTTCTGATACAGATTTGAAGTCTGATCGTTACTACTTAATTCATTCAACTTAAAGGCGTGCTTGGGGTATAAATCACCTGCTCCGGGATTGATAAATCCATCAAATTTACTCAAAAAATCTTTATCCTGATTTTGAAGCATTTCTAGGGTAATTAAGTGGAATGCAACATTAGGATAATTTTTCATAAGCAATCTAGCAGTAGACCATGCACCAGTAGACCAAAAATTTTGATTTGTTAGTGCTACATGCGCTTTATCATCATTAAAAAAACTAGAAACATCTGTGCTGTCTTTATATAGGTCTATTAAGGTATCATTTGATCTTTGCATTATTATTTCAGCCAAGTCATCGCCGCCTGAAATAAATATATCAATCAAAGATTCACCTCTATCATCAACAACGTCAACAAACTCTAGTTTTGAAATAAGAGTTTCTTTTAGGCTATTCAGTTCGGATCTTTTGTTATATGTTGTAATTTCGATTATAAATGCAAATAATTCTATAACAGAATATTGATGATTGTTCTGATAGGCAACAGTCTCTTCGTTTATAAGTAATTTAGTTAGATTAGATTTTTGTGCAACTAGAGCCAGTTGAAGAGCAGAATAACCCCATTTATTAGTTAAATTTTGATTTGTTAACGCGCTAACTTCCGGCTCCTTGTCTGGATTGAGAATATCTCTTTCTAGCGGTGATAATTCTTCTGTGCCAGATATATATGCGCAATATATATCATACATATTGGTAATTATTTTAATTTTTTGAGCAGACATACCTTTCGCGCTTAAATCAGCGCTCATTTTCTCTATATCCAAGTCTTTTTCAATAAGTTTTTGTATCTTGCCAGCGATCTTAGGGCCGTATTGGAGAAAAAGTCGCAAATGCACCATAGGTTCTATGGATATCTCTATAGAATCATTTTTCATATGACTCGCAATATATTCTGCAATATCAATATTCCCTTGATCCAATGCAATTTTCAAGTGCTTAGTGTCATCTTTGCTTAGAATATAACCTTGCTCCATTGCTTCTTTTACAAGTTCTAAAGAATTAGATTTTACTGAGCCGTTAAAGAGAGTCGCTGCATTAAGTAACTTTTGGCTATTTAAATATTTTAGTATTTCAGGATTAGGTGCTATTAAAGTATTACCATCTTGCCCAATATGGCATTTTTCCATTTTATTTTGAAAATATTCATCTAGTGAGAAATTATTATTAGAAGCTATTTTGGTAAGTTTTTCTAAAATTTCATTTATCTCAGGAACTTCATATTTATTTGTAGCAGAATTATATCGAGGGCAGGATCTGTCATATATTATTTGGGCAAACTGTTCGCTAGTAAAACCACTATTAACTAAACGTTCTATTTGGTCTGGTGTAAGCAAACTAGTATCGAAGCGCATAGATTCAAAATCTCCAGCGCAAATTTTTATGATTAATTCTAAGTGGTTTTGCGTAATATAGTCATATATACGAAATAATTTCTTTAGTGTTGCTCCATGTTTTATGGCCGCAGACATTAGTTCAGCTTGTTTTTCAATAAAATCTGGAGGGGTAATTTTAGCCCCTACTATCGCTTCAAGTAGATCCTGCGCTGAACGCCCCATATCAATAAGGTACGGCATATTTTGGACTGTGATATCCCAATAGCTAACATATAGGTCTGAAGAAAACTGTACGCCTGATTGCTTTAAAATATCAAAGCTTTGCTTTAGTTCATCTTTATCAGTGATTTTGGCAACTAATTTTATAAGATTATCATGGTTAACTTGAGAAATTATTTTTTCAAAATTATCATCAGTAAAATCATCGCTTTTTTGTATATGTTGAGCAATTATTTTGTGAAAATATTCATCCGAAGCAGGAAACCCGTTGGATGTTATTATTGTCTTATCCGTATTATGCGATTGGGGCAATGTTATAAATTTATTACTGAGAATACGTAGAGCTTCATTTAAATCGTTCTGTTCTGGAGAAATTCTTATAGTAATTATTTTCATAAAACTTAGTATTTGTTAATTAGTTGCTTGCTATTATAGCAACTAATTAACAAATGTCAATAAGTTTGAAGTCAACAAACTATCTGGTATTAATAGATTTTAATCATCTAGGTTATGTTTAACAAACAGTCTATGAGTTCGTTTTGTCTTCTGATTCAAGTTTAGGCTTATTACTTCTCTTTGGGTATATCTTGCTAGCAATTGCATATATTCTTGGAAGTATCATGAATTTAACTTGTTGATCAGTATTCGTAGATTCAGAATTTTTATAATACATAATTAATAAGCATAGTAATAAAGATACAGAGGCCATGTAATAAAATAGTGCGACAGTAGAAAAGCTATGTATAAAAATAGCAGCAATAGGTGGTCCCATTACTGCTCCAACACCATAAGAAAATAATAATACTCCTGTTACATTAATAACATTTGTGTTTTCCAAGTAATCACATACATGGGCAATGGACAGAGGGTAGGTGGTAAAACATAGTCCTCCTAAGAAAAATATTATTATGTAAATCAGAGAAGGGTTGCTTGATGCTATCAACGGTAATAATAGGCATATGGCCAATATAGAGACAGATAATATTAGCAAAATGGTTATTCTATCAAATGCGTCAGATAATTTACCAATCGGTCATTGTAGACAAAACCCACCAGCAATTATTGACCCAAGCATTTTGGATACAGAAAAATCAATATCCATAGCATATTTTGGTAAAAAGCTATAGATAGAGCTTAAAATTAGCCCCGAGGAAACGCAACCAAAAAATCCCAACGGGGCAGCAGAGAAGTATTTACTAAGCGCCAGCTTGGGAGAAGTGCTTATTTCGGGGGCTTGCACATAGGTTAAAGAGGCAGGTATCATAGCTAAACTAGATATAATTGCAGCAAATAGGAATGGTTCTATAGAATTGACATCAACTACATCTAGTACAAATTGACCCAATGTTTGAGCTGAATATAAAGAAATCATGTATATAGAGAGAATTTTACCTTTCTTGGCTTTGGTTGATTGAGACAGAAGCCAACTCTCGATGATTACATAGGATGCTGCCGTAGCGAACCCAGCAAAAAAACGAAATAATATCCATATATAAGGTGTTTGGTAGATTGCTTGGAGAAGAATGCATACAGAAAATATGCTTGATGCACAAGCAAAGGCTCTTATGTGTCCTACACGATTTATCAGAACTTCGCTTTTCAAAGCTCCAACTAGAATCCCTCCATAAAAAGCAGAATGTATAAATCCAAGCACTTCTACATTAGCACCTAGTGTATTCAATCTTACTGTGATGAATGTAAGAAAAAAAGAATTACTTACGACTAGTAAAACTAAACTTGCTAAAGGCGAGTAGATAATATTTTTCATAGATAAGGATCTTAATTTATTATATTAATACTAGTACCCGGTATAGTACGAGAAACATTATTTGTAAATACTTTTAATGTTACATAGGCTAACAATTTTAGTAATCAATTGAAAGTATTATTTGCTCACTAAAAAAATTAGTGATGCAAAATTGCAAATTTAATGACCTATATCTCTTCTACATAGTTTTCTTTAATAGTTTTTAGACCAACCGCTTCAAAAACTATTTCTAGAGTATCATCAATTTTTTTCACAATAATACCAGAGCCAAACTTAGGATGAGACACTCGGTTTCCTGGTCTTTTTCCAGATTGATTTATGGTAGTAGGGGGCTTTAATTTATTAGGTTGCATAGAAAAACTATGCCTTGATCCCATGTAGTTTAATCTGTTTGTTGAGGAGTATTTTTTACACAACTCATCAGGAATTTCTATTAAAAAACGAGACGGAACTGAGTTTACAAATTCAGCAAAAATTCTACGATTTTCTGCGTGGGTAATGTATAATTCTTTCTTTGCTCTGGTGATGCCTACATAAGCAATACGCCTTTCTTCTTCCAGCCCCTTGTCTCCTTCTTCGGATAGAGCTTTTTGGTGCGGGAATATATTTTCTTCCCAGCCTGGTAGGAAAACTAAATCAAATTCTAATCCCTTCGCAGCGTGCAAGGTCATTATTTTAACCGCGCCTCCGAAATCAGACTCTAACGCATCATTATCCATTACTAAACTAGAGTGCTCGATAAACTCTGTGATGTTATCAAATTCATCGATAGCTTTAAGCATTTCATTTAGATTTTCAATTCTGGCGCGCGACTCTTCGGTTTTATCTATTTTTAAAATAGGTAGATACCCGGACTCTTCTAATAAAAATTTAGTTACATCAATAGCCGGCTCTTTTTCATATTTATGCCCAGCGGCAATAATAAGATTTACAAATTCTTGCAAACTATCTTTGCTTCGGCCTTTAAAGATATTATTACTTAGCATGTCTTTTAGCGCTTCAAACACTGATAAGTCATTTTGTTCTGCAAAATCTTTAATTTTTTTCAGAGTAACATTACCAATAGATCTTTTTGGTACATTAATAATTCTCTCAAGCGCTAAATTATCATTGTGGTTAATAGCTAAACGTATATAAGCTAGAAGATCTCTCACCTCCATACGCTCATAAAAACGCAGGCCTCCAATGATTTGGTAAGGTATAGCATTGTTTATAAATGATTCTTCGAACGCTCTAGTTTGAAATCCAGCTCGCACTAAAATAGCTATTTGCCGAGCATTATAACGCCCAGCTTTAATGAAACTATCAACTTCTGTAGATATAAAGCGCGCTTCCTCTTTGTCGTTCCAGCAGGTTATGACTTTAATTTTCTCGCCAGTTTCTTTCTCGGTCCAGAGAACCTTACCATGCCTGTTTTTATTGTGCATGATAACGCTAGAGGCTGCTTTCAAAATATATGGAGTTGAGCGATAATTCTGCTCTAATTTAATTATTTTTGCATTCGGGAAGTCTTTACCAAAGCGCAAAATATTTTTCACTTCTGCTCCACGCCAGCTGTAAATAGACTGATCATCATCGCCTACACAGCATATATTTTTATGCTTGCTAGCCAACATTCTAGCCCATACATATTGTACATTGTTCGTATCTTGATACTCGTCAATTAGTATGTATCTAAATTTATTTTGATAATGCTCTAAGACATCAGGATTGTTAATCAGAAGCTGATTGCAATAAAGCAGTAAATCACCAAAATCTACCGCGTTTGAGGCGTGCATTTGCCTTTGGTAATTAACATATATAGATTTAGCTATCCTGTGCGCTGGAGAAACAAAGTCGCTATCACCTAGATTTTCGGGCGTGATTCCATGATCCTTCCAACGCGAAATAATAATATGAATTACTTTTGGCGCATATTGTTTGACATCAATATTATGCTGGATCTGGATGTTTTTAATTAACTTGACCTGATCATCTTGATTGATAATAGTGAAGCTACTACTGAGCCCTAAATCCATAAGATGAATATTTGATCTTAGCATTTTAGCTGCAATAGAATGAAACGTACCTATATTTAAACCATCTGCATGAACAATATTATTAATACGCTCTTTCATTTCTTTTGCAGCTTTGTTGGTGAATGTTACAGCAAGAATATTTGAAGGGTAGGCTATGTGTTGGTCTATAATATGTGCAATGCGGGAAGTCAAAACTTTAGTTTTTCCAGTGCCAGCGCCGGCTAAAACCAAAAGTGGGCCATCTATTTGATAGACAGCTTCTGCTTGTGGAGTGTTTAAATTATTTATATCTCGAGATTCTTGGCTTGTATCCATTAAGTAGGTCCTAGTTGGGTTAGTTATATGCCTAGTTAGTGTTTTTTAACATCTGCTTATATTCATTATCTAGCATTTTAACACCAAAAATCCAAATCAAACAAACTATAACAAAAACCCCCATTAAGAATCCAGCTATATCTTCATGATGCGCAGCAGGAAAAATTGTAAAAGTTACCATCTGTGCGGAAGCGCCAATAGATTTACCTAGCTTTGCTCCAAGGACATCAACAGCAGCTTTACCTTTTGTTTTCATTTCTTTATCCAGTGGTATGTATACCATTTCTTTTGTGGCGTCGAAAAGAGAGTATTTAGCTCCTTTACCTAGGACATTCTGTAACCCTCCTATAAAGACTATTATCATTAAAGGCGTCAAATGTACAAAGCTGGTAAAAATTACATTTAAATAATCTTCAAGCAACACAAAGGAAAAGAACATAGTGCCAGAAACAAAGATCATTAAAGGCGTCACTACCGCGCCCCAGAACCATCCAAAGTGACGTATAATCGCACTACCAATAAAGATAAATAATAAAGTTGATACACCCATCCAGAAAAACACCTGGCCTTGATAAGACATGAAATCTTTAACTTCAGGATACAAGGCTTTGGCCCGTGACATCCATAATCCTTCGATTAAATTTACTGACGTACTATATGAAATCATCAAGATACAAATTATGGCTAAATATTTTGAAGAGAAGACCATTTTCATACTATCCTTGAGGGATAATTTTAAAATATCGGTACGTTTATTTTTAAACTTAATTCCTTTCAAGGTCTCGATATTTTGTACTTCGATAAAACGATGCAATGCTAAACAAGTAATACCACAGCAAAGAGTCATAAAAGTTAGAGACTTTAAAATAGTTTCTGAATTATCAAGTGTAGCAGAGAATAATGGGAGTAGAAAATGATGAGCCTGAGTGAAGTAAATTATAAGACCACCGGAAATAAGCAGGTTGGTTTGTCCTATTAGTCCAAAAAACACATAAAACCTTTTAGCCTCTTCGGTCTTTGTTGTCTTATTAGCTATCTGCCAGAAAAATAAACTAAATACAATAACTGACCATAGTTCAGCCATGATGTAAAACAGGCAAAAACTCCATTTCCCCCACATTGTGATAAACCATTTCAAGTGTGGAAATAATTCAATATAATGATTTATTAAGCTAGGGTTTGGATGAAACCATGCTTGATTAGGGTAAATAATAAATGCAAAAAAAGCAAAAAAACCAAGAAAAATTGATACGATAAGGCGGAATACTTGTTCTGTTGTCATCACATTACAAAGGCGCGTATAGAGCAGAACGAATAAAACGCCCATAGGTAATTCCCCCCAAAGCTTAATGAAGCTAAGTATTTCTGTTCCAATCATTGTGACAATAAAAGCATCTTTGATACTGCGTACGAAATTTTGATTCAGTAATATAAAAAACATCAAAAAAGCCATAGGCAAAAATTTTGCAAGCTCATATGACCGAATTGGCCATAAAGCATGCCTAAAATTACTATGTCTTATTCTGCTAAACCAACTAATAGAACTCGATGTATTGCTCATTTTAGTTACAATCCTTTTCATGATTTATATAATTACAATCGATATAAGCTATGGCAATAGCCAGTCTGTGTCAATAAAGATCTGCTTCATTAATATATCTTTCAATCACAGTATTCAACTTAGTAGTATAGTTGGAGCCTAACGTACTTGAAATAATCTATCTTCAATTGGAATCTATGTAGTTTTGCTATGTACTACCTAGATCAATTCGATGGCTCAAATTTATCTACAAAATGATATGATCTTTTTTATACATCTTTTAAAAAAATGGAAAAAAGAATAAGCGGCACTACTTTTAGAAGTAGTAGTATTTTGAGAATTGATAATGCTATCAAAAACAATATTATTTGTTTCAAGTATATCTATTAATAGAGTTTTTGGGGAGGGAGATAGCTCCTTGTCTTCAATTTCAAAACCTTCCTGGTTTATAAAGCGTAGATGCATTTTTTTGTAATCGTGTCGATTCTCATAAAATGATCTAGATATTTTTGATAATTTTATTAATTTAACCTTGGTAAGTTGACTTATATTATATAATAAATCCTCAATATTTGACCAAAATATAGTCTCTTTACTAAGAAAATCAGTTTCATATAATAAAAAATTATCTGTTGAGTTATATCCTATAATTGGAATTCCGTATTGCATCACTTGAATCGGTAATAATGCTCCTGCAATAGGAAATGACTGCATATATAAATCACAGCCTTTTTTTACTAAATCCTTTGCTACATTATCACACCACTCAATATGAACAAAATTAGTAGGATGTATATCTAAAGATCTAAGATTTTCTAGTAGTGTAGATTTGTATTCAGGGGATAGTGGGCCATAATGGTAATGCTTGCCTCCAGTGGCTTTCATTATTTGGGGTATTATTTGGCAATATTTATTGTTTGAGTCTGATTCAATCTTGTAGTTTCTGGTTGCAGCGCAAGCAGTGGTTAGATTTTTGTTTGTTTTTGGAATATAAAGATTTTTATGAGCTTCATCTTTAATGTATGGAGGTATATAGATTAATTTACTTTTAGGAATTTTGTGTAATAAAGCTTGGTATTGACCAGATGATTTTACAATAATGTGATCAATTGAAGAGTTGGTAATTCCTAGCGAAGTGCCGTGGTCAAAAACATAATCTATTATAATTTTTTTAGCTATTCCTTTTTGAAGAGCACAATTGCTAACTACATCATTATGAGATATAAAGGGATAAAGCTTACAAGCTTTGAGATCATAAATTCTATCTATTAATTTTTGAGCCGAACTTGCTAAGTTTTTTTCTTTAATTTTTTCAAAGAAAAACTTATTGCTATTTACAGGAAAGTGCTTTGTAATAATTTCAGGGTTTGTGTCTACAATTTCACTGCTTAGTAAGTAAACGTTTTTCCCTAAGTCATGATATGTCTTTACTAAATTACTGATTTCAATAATTATCCCGCCACTCTTGTCGGACAAAAAACCCCCCGTTAATATTATTATTTTCGACTCGTCGTAATCATCATTTTCTATCGTATATTTTTTGCTCACCATGTAGTATCTACCAAATGCTTCGCATAACTCATCTATAAAAGATAGGCAATGAATTTTTTTAAATATTTCCCTTCTATTATTTGGGTGAGTATAGCCTATGATTTGGGACGTTAAAATATACAAATTTTTAATAAAATCAACAGAAGTCATTTCTCGTTTATCTATATTATTATTTGAATTACCATTGTGGTAATTAGATATCCTAACTTCAGATTTTTTTATAATTTTTTGGCAAAACTTCTCCTCTATTGGATTTTCGGCTATTAGGTTTTTGTAATTCTCAAAAATTAAAATGGTAATGTTACATTTCTTTATAGGATCCGCTGATGTCCAAATTCCTTTGTTAGTTATATTATAAACTGACCCTATTAAATTCAGGAATTTGATTTTTTTTCCACTATATTTTAGAAATATAAGTGTTCTTGGGTCATCACCTCTGAACCCCCTTAGGTTATCAGGGATCTTAGAGTTAAGAAATATATTACGATACATGTAGGTCGATGTATGAGCGTAAGTCTTTTTTTCTAGGTATTCGTGATAAGAATATTCGGTAGTTATATTATTGATTTTTTTTATAGATCTTTCAATTATTATGCTTTGATCGTGTTCATTGCATCTAATGCTATTATGCGCAACGGCAACGAAATCATTGTTTTTATCTAAAAAATTAATTTGTTTTCTTAATTTATCGTAGTTAGTAAAAAAATCATCTCCATATAAAACGTGGAAATATTCTCCATTACTCAGATCTAAGCCTTTCCAAAAGCTATAGGCATTTTCATAATTTTTATCGTTTTTAAAGTATTTTATTATGTTGGGATACTTCGATATGTAGTATTTAATTACTTTGGCGGTATCATCAGTAGAACAGTCGTCTATTATGACTATCTCATATTTAAAATCATGATTTTGATATATAATAGATTCCAAGGCGTGAGAAATGTAGCTTTCTTCATTGAAGCAAGTTATTATTAAACTAAGCTTTATATGCATTATTGTATTTACTGTATGATTTTCAAAATATTTTTTATCTATGTTATACTAGTTTTTGTATTTATACCAACCATATTTTCCGGTACTACAAATTTATCAAAGTCCTCAGAGGATATAAGCTTTAATGCCATCGCCGCTTCTTTTAAACTAGTGCCATCAGTAAATGCTTTTGTTGCAATTTTGGCGGCATTATCATAACCTACATGTGGATTCAGTGCTGTCACTAGCATTAGTGACTCATCGCGCAGCATATTAATACGTTGTATATTGGGTTCTATGCCATCAATGCAGTGATCAACTAGGCTTATCATAGCATCGCTAAGCAAATTAATAGAATGTATTACATTTTGTATGATTAAAGGCTTGAAGACGTTAAGTTCAAAATGCCCATTTGATCCGCCGATAGTAACAGCAACGTGATTTCCCATTACCTGAGCTGCAACCATGGTCATGGCTTCGCATTGTGTCGGATTCACTTTTCCCGGCATGATTGATGAGCCCGGCTCATTCGCTGGCAAGTTAAGTTCCCCTATGCCACATCTTGGTCCAGATCCAAGCAAACGTATATCATTAGCAATTTTCATCAGGCTTGTCGCTAATGTGTTTAGCGTGCCAGAAAATTCTACAAGAGAGTCGTTGCAAGCTAATGCTTCAAATTTATTAGGAGATGTCTCGAAAGGTTGTTTTGTAAATTGCTTAACTTCTTCTGCGAATTCTTGGGCAAAGCCTGGCGTGCAATTAATTCCTGTTCCAACTGCAGTACCACCTTGTGCTAAAAAATATACTCTTTTTAGAGAGTCTTTTACGCGCTCTAAGCTGCACTTTATTTGATATGCATATCCAGAAAATTCTTGCCCAAGAGTAACTGGTGTTGCATCTTGCAGGTGTGTTCTACCGATTTTTACGATCTTCATCCATTGTTTAGATTTATGCTCCAAGCTTTTATGCATTTTCTCTAAGGCAGGAATAAGTTTCTTTTGAGTTTGCAGTACTGTTGCAATATGCATTGCCGTTGGGAATACATCATTTGAGGATTGGCCCATATTAACATGGTCGTTAGGATTCACAGGATCTTTGCCGCCTTTTTTGCCAGTTAGTTCCTCATTAGCTATGCTAGCTAGCACCTCATTCATATTCATATTAGATTGCGTTCCCGACCCCGTTTGCCATACGACTAAAGGGAAGTTATCTGCAAATTCACCAGAAAGAACACGGTCGGCTGCTGCAATTATTGCATCTGCAATGTCTTGATCTAGTCCACCTAATTGAGCATTAACTTTAGCTGCTGATCTTTTTAAAATAGCCAGAGCTAGAATTAGTTCTCTAGGCATTTTTTGTTCGGTGATTTTAAAATTATTAATGGAGCGCTGCGTTTGCGCCCCCCAGTAATACTGGCTTTCAATTTTTACTTCACCGATAGAGTCAGTCTCAATTCTATATTCAGTCATGTTGCGATATTTATGATTTTTTGAGTAATTTATATTTAATTGAATCGGGTTTTCTTGTTACTATAATTTGGTAATTTTCGCCTGAGCACAAAAGATTAACGTAATGTTCACAACAATTGCGTACGTTTATATCCGCATTGTTATTACCTTGCAGGGCCTCTAAATTCTCTTCCTTTAATAGTAATTTATCGCCAGTGCCAAACATCCAAATTGGGCTATCATTGTTTTTATTTATGTAGAAATCGATAGTTCCTGAATTATTTATATTATCTGCACATAGTACAGCCAGAACAATTGCAGCCTTAGTGATAGATGAATTCATATCTAGAAAATCTTCTTCACAATGTAGATTTAGAGTAACTTTTGTGTCTTTAAAAAAATCTACAATGACTTTTTTAAGCTTTGCTAGTGTGATAGTTGATTCATTTCCTGAGCTAGCATAAACGCTACGAAAAAAGCGCACCTGCTGAATTAGATTAGCGGTTTCTTCAGAAATGAGGTCTCTAGCTTTTGTAGAAATGTCCTTATTTTCATGGTCGAGCAAAGTAAGATAATTATCAATGGCACCGATCGACCCCGATAAATCATGACATAACCTCGCGCTCATAGCTTCTGATAGTTCTGTGTTTTTAGACATAAATTACCTTTTGAATTATTGATTTTATCTGAAAATTATACTCACAATCCATGTTGGACAAGCGGCTTGGCTAATAAATTAGTTTAAATTATTCTTTCATTATATATGGATCTGCTTACCATAAGCTTGTAAAACAGATTCGTGCATCATTTCTGATAGAGTAGGGTGAGGAAATATAGTGTTAATTAAATCTATTTCAGTCCCTTCCATACCTTTTGCAATTACATAGCCTTGAATAAGCTCTGTTACGTCAGCTCCAATCATATGAGCTCCAAGTAATTCACCTGTTTTTTCATCAAAGATAGTTTTTATCAAGCCATCGCCGTCTCCTAAAATCAATGCTTTGGCATTTGCGTAAAATGGGAATTTCCCGACTTTAATTTTGTGCCCAGCTTCTTTAGCTGCATCTTCTGTTAATCCTACACTTGCTATCTGCGGGCTAGAATAGGTACATCCAGCTATATTAGTTTTAATGATTTTATGCGGCTTGTTCCCCGCTATGACTTCGGCGGCTACCACTCCCTCATGGCTAGCTTTATGTGCAAGCCACGGCGCTCCAGCCACGTCGCCTATTGCATAAATATCTGAGTCTGCTGTTTGCATTAAATCGTTTGTAACTATATGATTTTTATCAAGTTTAACCTTAGTTTTTTCTAAACCAATATTCTCTACGTTGCCTACAATTCCTACAGCCATTAATAATATTTCAGCATCAATAGTATGCTTCTTGCCACCCTGTTCAAAGCTTAGCTTTACTCCTGAATTAGTGGTCTTTTGTGAGCTAAGTTTTATACCAGTTTGGAATTTTATACCTTGTTTTTCAAAGGCCTTCTGTGCCATAGCGGATATTTCTTTATCTTCAACCGGCAAAATTCTGTCAGATGCTTCAAGCACGGTGACGTCTACACCAAGTGAATTATAAAAGCAGGCAAATTCTATACCAATAGCGCCTGATCCTACGATTACCATTGATTTTGGCGTTGTCTTTGGTACTAATGCTTCGCGGTAAGTCCAAATATTTTTACCATTTGGTTCAAATCCATCAAGTACACGGGCTCTAGCTCCAGTAGCAATAATAATTTTTTTTGCCTTGATTGCCGCCTTGCCATTAATGCTTATTTGTCCTGATCCTTCAAGTTTAGCTTCTCCTTCAATCGTAGTGACTTTGTTTTTTTTAAGCAAACCAGCTATTCCACCAACTAATTTTTGAGAGACATCTCTTGAGCGGGAAACGATTTGTTTAATATCAAAGTTTATTTTTTCAGCAGAAATGCCATATTCTTCGGCATGTTTAAATTTTTGATATAACTCAGAAGATTTTAGTAAAGATTTTGTAGGTACGCATCCCCAATTCAAACAAATTCCACCCAGGTGCTCTCTCTCGATAAGTACTGTTTTTTGACCTAGTTGAGCAGCTCTGATTGCAGCAACATAGCCGCCAGGACCGCCACCAATTATAGCTAAATCATAATTTTCCATATGCTTTTTACCTTTAAATAAACATCAATATTGGACATTCAATATATTTTTTGAACGCAGCTAGAAAGTTTGCTCCAACTGCTCCATCTACTACTCTATGATCGCACGATAAGTTTACATTCATGACTGTTCTTATCTCGATCTTATCTTCGATTACGACTGCTCTTTTGCTGCTCATTCCTACCGCTAAGATACAACCTTGAGGAGGGTTGATAATGGCATTAAAGTCTTTAATACCATACATACCAAGATTAGAGATACTAAAGCCACCACCTTGGAATTCTTCAGGTTTTAGCGCGTTTTCTCTAGCTCTTTTTGCTAAATCCTTCATTTCGGAAGAAACAGCAACTAGCTCCTTTTGATCTGCGTTACGAATTACTGGAGTAATTAAGCCACCATCTATCGCTACGGCTATTGAAATATCAACATTATTATATTGCATTATAGCATCTTCGCTCCAGCTTGCATTTGCCTCTGGAACATCCTTTAAGGCTTTGGCTGTTGCCATAATTACAAAATCATTTACGGAAAGTTTCTTGCTCTTATCGTCGCCAAAGCTCTTATTAAGTTGAGCTCTGGATTCTAATACAGAATCCATCATACACTCAATAGAAAGATAAAAATGCGGCACAGTCTGCTTAGACTCAAGCAAGCGTTTTGCAATAACTTTTCGCATATTGTTATTAGGAATAGTCTTGTACTCCTCGGAATGTCTTGATACGCGTCCTCGTTGCCTTGGCCCAGCAAGAACATCAGCCTTTATAATTCTTCCATGTGGACCAGTGCCAGTTAGGGATGACAAGCTCACCCCCTCAATTGCAGCAATTCTTTTGGCCAAAGGTGATGCAAAAATACGCTTTGAGCTATCAGTAGAACTTTGAAATGTTGGTGTTTGTGTTGCAGCTGCTATTTTTTTTGCAGGTTTATCTTCGGCAGGCTTTTCTTCTGAATCATTAGCTTTATCTTCTGCTTCAGCGTCCTTATCTTTTTTAGAAGAGGTTTTTTTAGGTGCGCTTGATCCTTTGATAAAAGACTCCAATTCAGATGGGTCCTCTTCTTCTTCAAGTAACACAGCTATCAATGAATTAACTGGAACTTCTTGAGAACCTTCGGCGACTATAATTTTAGCTAAAACTCCTTCTTCTACCGCTTCAACTTCCATTGTGGCTTTGTCAGTTTCAATTTCAGCTATAACTTCTCCAGCAGAGATAGTATCTCCTTCTTTTTTAATCCATTTAGCAAGATTACCGTGTTCCATTGTTGGTGACAATGCTGGCATTAAGATTTTTATAGGCATAATTTACTCGTCAATTATTCGTTATAACTTTTTTTATATCTCTCTGTGGCAAGCTCTTTTGGCTGCTTCTACTATTTCTTCAATAGTAGGGAGAGATAGTTTCTCTAAGTTTTCAGCATAAGGCAAAGGAACTTCTTTTCCTGCAACAACTTCCACTGGTGCGTCTAGATGATCAAAAGCGTCGCGCATAACAATAGCGCTAATAGTAGCTCCAATGCCAGAGAAAAACCAACCTTCTTCCACGGCAACCAAACGATTAGTTTTGACTACTGATGCAATAATAGCTTCTTCGTCAAGTGGCTTAATAGTACGAAGGTCAATCACTTCAGCGCTAATACCTGCTGTCGCTAGCATATCCGCTGCAGCTAACGCGTAGCCAACCTGTAGAGAAAATGCCACGATTGTTACGTCCGTACCTTCGCGTAATATCTTGGCTTTACCTATTTCTATAGGTTCAACTGATTTTGGAACGCTGAAAGTTTGGCCATACATGATTTCATTTTCTAGAAAAATCACTGGATTATCATCTCTGATGGCGCTTATAAGTAGGCCTTTGCAGTCTTCGGCGCTATAAGGTGCTATTACTTTTAATCCTGGAACATGCGCATAAGTAGCTGCAAAATTTTGACTATGTTGAGCTCCAACCCTTGCGGCCGCGCCATTTGGGCCACGAAATACTATTGGGCATCCTAGTTGGCCACCAGACATATAGTTTGTTTTTGCTGCAGAATTTATGATTTGATCAAATGCCTGCATAGCAAAATTAAATGTCATGAATTCTACAATCGGACGCAGGCCAGCAAGGGCAGCGCCAACAGCAAGACCGGCAAAGCCGTGTTCTGTTATCGGAGTGTCAATGACGCGTTTATCTCCAAACTCCGCAAGCAGACCTTGTGTTACTTTGTAAGCTCCTTGATATTGAGCGACTTCTTCGCCCATAATAAATACTTTTTCATCGCGTCTCATTTCTTCTTGCATCGCGCTAAGAAGAGCTTCTCTTACTGTGATTTCAGTCATAATTAACCCTATTTATATATATCTGTATAGAGCTCATCTTCGCTAGGGAAGGGCTCAGAGGTGGCAAATTCAGCCACTTCTGCTATTTGAGCTTTAACTTTCTTTTCAATTTCTTTTATCTGATCTTCGCTAGCATATGAATTCTTTAAAATCAAATTTTTTACAGTCAGTAGGGGGTCTTTTTGTTTGTACGACTCGACTTCTTCTTTTGATCTATAAGTTGCTGGATCTGACATTGAGTGACCGCGATAGCGATAAGTTTTAACTTCAATTATTTCTGGACCATTACCAGCTCGAACTCTTTCTGATACTTGCATGACAGCGTTGTAGACTGCGTCAATATCCATGCCATCAACTTGAACGCCTGGTATTCCAAAGGACTCACCTTTACGATATAAATCAGTCATAGCTGTAGATCGTGCAAGAGATGTCCCCATGGAATATTCGTTGTTTTCAATGACATAAATTGCGGGCAATTTCCAAAGGGCAGCCATATTAAAAGCCTCGTAAACTTGCCCCTGGTTAATAGCTCCGTCACCTAAAAAAGTGAAGCAGATATTGTTTGTGTTATTATATTTTTCAGCAAAGGCTAGGCCAGTACCAATGGGCACTTGCGCTCCAACTATCCCATGACCTCCATAGAACTTTCCTTCGCTGTTAAACATATGCATAGAGCCTCCCTTTCCTTTAGAGCATCCAGAGGCTCTGCCAGTTAATTCCGCCATAACATATTTAGGATCAATGCCAGACATAATAATATGCCCATGATCACGATAGCTTGTTATTGTGCTATCTTCTTTGTGCTTTGCGTTATGAATGCCAGCGATTACAGCTTCTTGCCCTATATATAAATGGCAAAACCCTCCTATCAACCCCATGCCGTAAAACTGGCCGCATTTTTCTTCGAAGCGCCTGATTAATAGCATCTTCTCAAAAGAATCTACGTATTGCTTAGCCTTTAGTGTGTGTTTTCTTTTTTTAAGCATAAACTTACTATTATTTTACAATGAATTTGAACATAATATGGTACACTAATATTGTCAACATATCCATTGATTTAGGGGTCACCTTAGTTTATTTAGGTTATTTTTTAGTTGTTTGTTATATTTTGCTACACAATGCCTAAATTAGTAGATAAGGACAAAAATATTGTAGTTATGTAATATAAGAGTTGATTTCTAATTAGTTTTGTTTATAATAGGTCTATTAATAAAAATTAACTAACAATGATTATTGTTTATGACATATAAAAAACCCGAGCAGAAGCTTGTTTCTTTTTCAATTGGTTCACCAGAGCTAGATAGCGTTTCCAAGGATATACTAGGAGGTTGGTCTATAATCAATATAGTACGCAACGGTAATTACTATGTGGCTATAATGGAACTAAGGAGGGGAGTTATCTCTTCTGAAGAATCAGTTTTTATTCCGCCTAGAAAGAAAATCAAGATTTTAAGCAAGTAAGAAGTCAAAGCCCGGACTAGTCCTTATTATCAAGACTAGTCCGCGGTATCTTCTATACCCTGTTTGAGTTGTTATTATCCTTTTTTATTACAGATACTATTATTCCCAAAGATATCAGTGTAATTGTTGTTACTAGCGTTATATAAGTTGGTATAGTTATAAAATGCGCAACAAAGATTTTGATTCCAATTAGAATCAAAATAATAGCTAAAGAATATTTGATAAATTTAAAGCGCTCTACTATGTTCTCTAATAAAAAGAAAAGCGCACGTAGTCCTAAAATAGCAAAAACATTCGAAGTATAGATAATATAAGTATTTTGCGTGACTGCGAAAATGGCTGGAATACTATCTAGAGCAAATATCACATCCATCGTTTCTATAGTAATAAGCGCCATAAATAGTGGTGTTACAAAGTATTTGCCTTTATCCTTAATAATAAATTTATCTCCATGGCATTTGGGCGATATATTAAGTACATTCTTCAATAATTTATAGATGTACATATCTTCAATATTTATAGCTGAATGATCGGCTACTGTAAGGGTTTTTACGCCTGTGATGATCAGTAAAGCTGCGAATATAAATAGTATCCACTCAAAATTTGCTAGTAAGGATGCTCCTATAGAAATCATGATAGCTCTTAGTATGATGACTCCTAGTATACCTAGGAATAGTACGCGATGCTGGTATTTAGGCGGGATCTTGAAGAATTTGAATATGATAGATATTACAAAAATATTATCTAGTGACATTATCTTTTCTAAAATATATCCAGTGAAATATTCGTTAGCGCTGGTTGCCCCGAGTTCATAGTAAATATAAACACCAAAAAGACATGCTATTAAAATATAAAAGCAACTTAAATATAAGCTTTTTTTGAAGCTTATTGCTGTATTTTTTTTGTTGAAGACGCCCAGGTCAAAAAGTAATAATGTTGATATTACGAAAATAAATATTTCCCAGGAGAGAAATTGTTGATCCATAGATATTATAAACTTGACTGATTGAGTGTTTATCAGTGAAGCACGAATTAGAAAATTAAGTAAGTAAAATCTTCAATTACATCTAATGATTCTAATATTGAATATTTGTGTGTGAAATTATTGGTACAGCTAATGCAGCGGGTGAACAGGTGGTGTAGGTACGCAAAATCTATAAATAAATGGCTACTTTGTGGTTTAAAACAGTTGCGCGTTGGGTAATGCTAATGGTTATTGGAGGCACAACGTTCAATGATTAAGTGCGGTTGAATTTAAGCTTGTTTAGCTTTGAATCTCTTGTTAACCTTGTTGATAACAAGAACTCTACCTTTTCTTCTAACCAAGCGACAATTTTTATCTCTTGCTTTTAATGACTTTAAAGATTTAACAATTTTCATAATTTCAATCGGTATTTGTTTATCATGACAGCATTATAACGGGCGAAATAGAGTAGGTCAAGAGTATAGTAACCATATTAGGCCAAAATAATAAAATTAACTTGGAGAAAACTGCATTTGTGCTTGACCATAATGTATAAGAGAACATATTATGAATAATCAAATATTTATAGAACAAATTATTTAGAGAATTATTATGAAACCATATAAAGATATTACGAATGCCATCCATAAAGAAGGTTATATATTTATTGTTATTTTTGCAGCGCTAACTTTCGTGCTTGGATCATTCAGCTCGGTGTTTGCGTGGTTTGGTAGTATCTGCACTTTGTGGTGCGCTTATTTCTTCAGAAACCCAGAGCGCATGACTCCTGTTGGTGATAATTTAGTGATCAGTGCTGCTGATGGTGTCATTAGTAACATCTCAGAAGTAACTCCGCCAGCAGAGCTTGATATGGGCGATAAAGAGATGATTCGCGTAAGTGTGTTTTTAAACATCTTTAATGTGCATATTCAAAGAATGCCAGCAAATGGTAAAATATTGTCTTTGCAATATCACCCTGGTAAGTTCTTTAATGCATCGTTGGATAAAGCTAGTGTGTACAACGAACGTCAATCAGTTCTTATGGAAACAAAAAACGGTACTAAGTTAGCATTTGTTCAAATTGCAGGCCTGATAGCTAGAAGAATAGTTTGCGATTTGGAAGAAGGTCAGGAGCTTGACGCTGGAACTAGATATGGTTTGATTAGATTTGGAAGTAGAGTGGATATTTATCTTCCGCTAAAAACTCCTCTTTTAGTTACAGAAGGACAAACTTGTATTGGTGGTGAAACAGTTATTGCTGACCTAGAAATGAAAAAAAACATGCAGCCTAAATTTGAAAGACGCTAATTAATAAGTAGTGCTTTCTGTTTTAGGGGGCATAAATATCCAGGAGCAAATAGAGTAAATGAAGTTTAACAAGCATATTTTAAGACCAATTCCATTCACTAAATTATTGCCTAATATGGTGACTTTGATGGGCTTAATCATTGGTGTTAGTTCTATACGTTTTGCACTAGATGGTTCGTGGGAAAAGTCGGTATACTGCATTTTGGCTGCAACGGTGCTAGATGGTATTGATGGCAGAGTGGCTCGTATGCTTAATGCTACTAGTCATTTTGGAGCAGAATTGGATTCGCTGTGTGATTTTGTGAATTTTGGCCTATGCCCTGCGATCATTATATATTTATGGTCATTCCAGCAATATGAATATAAGGTGATATCATGGGCATCTATTATGCTATTTATTGTTTGTATGGCAATACGTTTAGCTAGGTTCAATACTGCGCTTCTTGAAATAAAGGATAGCAAAATTAGTAATAGGTTTTTTACTGGAGTGCCAGCCCCAAGCGGAGCTATTCTCGCTCTTATTCCTATGATATTGGATTTTGATATAACTTCATTAATAGCTAATTTCAGCGTGCGTAATTACACTTTGGGTATTAATTTATATATTGTTATTATAGCATTGTTGCTACCTAGCCGTGTTCCAACTATTTCTTTGAAGAATTTTTATATCAAGCCAGAATATCTTTCATGGGTGATGATAATAGCTGCATCTATTAGTATAATTGCGGTAATATATCCGTGGTACACCTTGCCTATAGCTGCTGTTTTGTATGTAATATCTATACCTTTCTGTATGTATCTTGCAAGCAAAATATAAGTTTAAAGAAAGCCATTGAAGTTACTAAAGCTTCAACTTAATTTACTATATTACTTTACTCTCTTATCGCCTCTTGCTATCTATGTGCCCATTTGCATCAGAACCGGCATTAGGATCAAGTTTTAAAAAACTAAAGAACTTATGATCAATGAAAAACCTATAACATATATAGCTATATCATAAGAATCATGACCTATAAGATCATTTCCTTTATCTTTTATTCTTAATAAAAAAAACTATGCCAAAACTCATTGATAATTGTTGAGCGGCGCTTCCAATGCTTTTGTACCTTTACTAATTATACTATCTTCTAAATCTATGTAAGACAGTACATTAATGCAACTGAATTGAAAAGATGTAAAAAACCATCGAGAAAGATTATTAAAATAATTAAAACAGGGTTATTGTTCTCTACAAACAAAGTAAATGCAAAAACGGTAACCCCAATTAAATTGGTATTGTAAAAAAGCATTTTTCTAAAACCAATCTTCTTTAACATTGGTTTCACTAGAAATTTAGCAGATATCATTGCTATAGCATAAAAAACACAATTAAAACTTGCTTTTAATGGTGAATAGTGATGATTAATTTGTAATATTAAAGGAATGAGAAGAGGAGTACCACCAATACATAGCCTCGAAATAAAACTTCCTATAATAGTTACTACAAAGGTTCTGGATTTAAATAACAAAGGAGTTATGAATGGGTTTAAATTCCTTGATGCTAAATAAAAATATATTATCAGTAATAAAACGGATATAAAAACGGTCGCTAACGCAGTAAAGGTGTCCAACAATCTTTCACTTATTGCTTCAATAGAAAATATCGCTAAAGATAAAGAGGTGCTAAATAATAAAAAACCTAAAAGATCAAATTTTTATGATTTTTTATCTTTAAATGACTTAGTATGAAAATAAACTAAATATAAAAGAATGAAACAAAAAGGTGTATTAACAAAAAAAATCCACCTCCAAGAAAAATAACTTACAATCACTCCTCTAATCACTGGTCCCATTGCCGGACCGAGTGGCGTTGTTGCATGGAGGTTGAAAAAGATAAGTAGTTGCGCTATTAAAGTACGTATGAAAAAATACAGAAAAGAGCGCAACTGGTCGCAATATAACCAGAACTTAAAGAAAATAGCAAG
>JAQXDF010000044.1 GCA_029251475.1 Rickettsiaceae bacterium | reverse complement strand
TACACTTCCTAATAATAAAGGTAAGGGCTCTTCTGCGCTATTATCATTAGCAAAGGCTGGGTTATTAACTGGACTTTCGCTATTATATTCCTCTGTAATTGTAACTTCATTTTCAGCTATTTCCGCAGCAAAAACGCCCTTAATAACCGCCTCTGCCCCATGAGTCTTAACATAATCTAATAACTTTTCTGCTAGATCCTGGTTCGTGCCTAAATCTATCAATTTACTGAAAATTTCAGGCCCATGTTTAGAAGCTGCTTGTATTAACTCTGGATGGTTCAATATCGGATTATCATAGATGACCTTCGCGTGCCACACTAACAATTGACCATCATCCTGTTTAAATGCTCCTTCTTCTCTTAATTCTGACTCGACCTCTTTTAAGATTGTTCTTATAATTTTTAAAGTTGGCTTAATCTCGCTATCTACAATAAGTTTTTCTCTTAATGTCTCAATCGCTTGAGCAGTAAAGGCCTTTTTAAACTTAGCGCTTGATGTTAGTGAATCAACTAAATCCACCTCATTCGTACTGGTTGCAATCTCTAATTTGCTGGTCATTGCTTCTACAAAGGAATTCTCAAATTCTGCAGTGACTGATACTTGTTTTTTTAATCGTGTTAGAATTTCTTCTGCCACCTCTTCAGCTATTGACCATGCTTTGGATGAGATAGATGATACAACGCTAGTATCTTCTTCTACAGTTCTTGTAATACTATGGTTCAATAGTTGTGCAATCAGTACTTTATCTATATTAAAGTGAGTAAATACTGAAATAGCTATTTCTTCTGTTTTACTAGCAATATTCTTATCAGTAAATTTGATGTCTTCTTTAAATATTTTACTAATAATAATAGAGGATATTATATGAGCATGTATTTCCCCTTGTTTTTTTGCCTTAGCGTCCGAAGATAATTCTTGTACTTCTGCTGCCCCATCAATTTCAGTACCCTTTACTACGGTCAAATCTTTTTTTGTTGCCGTTTTTTTGCTATAAAAATTAGGAAGCTTGAAAAATTTCTTAGGCTTGCTTATAACAGTTTCTGCGGCTTTAGCACTTAGATCTTGTGCTGCGCTCTGTGCAGCATTACTAGCTGTTGTTGTTAGGGCTGATGTTATATTTGCTACGCATCTATTAGCAGCTACTTCTGTTAAACCATTCATAAAAGAAAGGAAATAATTAGCAAGCTTTTCACTCATATTAGATGAATTATTATCCAATACAGATTTATCAAAATTATCCTGCACTAATAGTTTGGCTACATCTTTTGATATATTATCCATGTCAGAAGAACTAGCAGCAATTTGTGCAAACATTTTTACCATTTTAGTTTGCTGAGATTTATCTACAGAGCTCAATACTGCTCCTAAAAATTGAACAGCCCCTCCTAAAGTTGGTATAAACCCCACTGCAGTAGATAATATAGTGCCTAGAGTACCTAGTTTACCAGTTTTGCTATTTTGTACTATGTCAGTTTGTACAGTCATAGCGGCTAGATAAGTTGCATTGAGGTCATGCTGCATTGCCTCATAAAAACTATTTTTATAAGGATCTCCAGTTATTTGCATTAACTCTTCTTTCTGTTGCTCCGATAAATGCTGATTATTGATCATAGTTTTTAAAGTGCCTAAGAATGGTAATATCTCGTTCAAATCCTCTTTGTTGAAACCATCGCTAGCAAACTCCTTAGCCATAGCAGACATCTCTGCTTGATTAAGATCCAGCAATGTAGCAAATTCCCCTAGTTTTTCTTCATGAGCATTTACTTGTTCTTGCAATTTAGCTAATATCTGATCTTTTCCATTTTGATCTATCCTTAGTTCCTTAAGCTCATTAGTTAAATTACTAGCTTGCTCTTCGGTAAGTTTTAATTGATCGCGCCATTGGCTAATCTCTTTGTTAGTAAAGCTAATTTTAGCCATTACATTAGCATGCTGGTCATTTACTTGGTCTTTTAGCATGGATAATAACTGATCCATACCTTTTTGATCAACACCTAAGCTCTTTAGTTCGCTAGTTAACTTATTGGTTTGTTCTTTAGTAAGTTTTAATTCACCAGCATGTTGTACTAATTCTTGTTCAGTAAAGCTAATCCTTGATTCTTGAGCTTCAACTTGTTTTTGCAGAGCAGATAACACCTCTTCCATGCCTTCTTGAGAAGTATTTAGATAATTTACATCGTCAGTCAGTTTTTTAATATTTACGCTATGTTCTTCCAGGACTACATCATGATGATCAACCGTTGTTTTAAGCTGAGCTTGCTCTAGACGAAATTGTTCAAACATTCCTGTAAACAATGCACGCTGTTCTAAGAAATCATTTTCCAACTTAGTTAATTTTGCTGAAAGAGTAGCATTTTCAGTTGCTTATTCTTGGTCAGCAGTTGTTTTTACCTTTTTCTCGTCAAAACTATCAATAGCTTCATTAATAACTTTTGCTTTTTCTTGTTTTAATAGAGTAAATCTTCTAGCGGCTTTTTGAACTACAGGATTATTAGCATCAAGAGTATCTATAATTGCTTGAGTTTCAATAGAAGTTTCTTGCAAAGTTTTAATCTTTAAAAGCAATGATTCTCTATCCTTAGATAATGTATTCTTAATATATTGAATATTGCCTTGAGATAGGTTACTTCCAAGACTAGCAGTTTTACTTATTTCATAAGCTTTATTATAAAACTCTAAAGCCAATTGCTCGTTTCCTAGCATTTGTAAAACCTTACCCTTGCTACAATGATACAAAGCATCATCAGGCTTTAATTGAATAGCGCGGTCGTAAGCAGCAATAGCTTGTAATTTTTGCTTAGCAAAAAGTGTATTACCTTTATCGAGCCAATCCTGAGCAGAAAGAGTATTAGAAGCAGCGCTCTGAGAAGAAGAGGGGAGATGTGTTTTAGACATACAAATTTCACCTATAAATTAAATAAAAACGAAGTAATAATTGAATAACAATCCAAAGAAGCTCAGGAAGCTGTTGTTTTTTCAACAGATTCTTTTTTAAGCACCTAATATAAGTACGCAACTTAAGATTACTAAGCTATGGTTTAATTTAAGATATATATCTTGCCATTGCAATAAGTTTTTTTCATTGAATGCGTTAAAATTCAGGAATTATCTAATAAGGGCAAGGCTTTTTCTTTGGGAGTGCCGTTACCATTAACATACTAATATAAAGTAGCTGTGGATATATTAAGTTTAGCGGCGACATCTTTCGCAATCGACGTCGGATCTGCCATAGCGGACATAGCAATTTGCAGGGTAGGGCGGTCCATTTTTCTTGGCCTTCCACCTAGGCGTCCTCTAGCTCTAGCAGCAGCTAGTCCCGCTTTCGTACGTTCTATAATCAACTCTCTTTCAAACTCAGAAAGTGCAGCAAATATTCCAAATACTAATCTACCGTGAGAAGTAGTGGTATCTATTTGAGCACCTTGACCAGTTAATACTTTAAAGCCTATATTACGCTCATTTAGATTTTCAACAATACTAACAAGGTCTTTCAGGCTTCTTCCTAATCGATCAAGTTTCCATACAGCAAGAACATTACCTGGTTGTAAGGCTTTTAAGCAATTAATTAAACCAGGTCTATTATCATACCTAGAACCACATTGAGAATCGGAGTATAATCTATTTTCATCAACTCCAGCAGAGAGTAGGGCGTCTCTTTGTAAATCAACTAACTGTGAGCCATCGGCTTTTGAGTCTCTCATATATCCTATTAGTACTGTCATGGTTAAGCCCGTTATCTAATCAGCTTTATTTTGACACTAGGTAAGTCAAGCTCTGCCCATACCTTATCTGCTGTATAAACAGGTAGATTCAGTTGTATTCCGAGTGCAAGACAGGCTCTATCTCCGAGAGATAAACCTTTATGCTGCGTATAATTTTTTAAGGAAGCGGCAATATAACATTGTGTTTTATCAAATTCTATAATTGAGTGAACAAAGGGTTCTATTGATAATTTACATTGTTCTTCATTTTCATTTCCTAGGATATCATAAACTTTACCAGCTACTTCAGTGATATTGACACTGGACATAATAATAGTTCCTATTAGAGGTTCAATTATACTTGCACCTTTTTCGTTGTTAATTAGAGCTAATAAAGCAGAGGCATCTAAAATAACCTTATTCATCTTTTAGCTCCTGTTTACGTTCTTGTAATAATTCATCAACTAAGCTTTTTTCCAAAGGATTGTTATCCTTTAGAAGTTTTCTAATTTTTTGCAAGGTAAACTTTACTGGAGAAATGACAACCTGGTTATTATTGATCTCTAATAGTAATTCATCACCATCTAAAATATTAAGTGCTTTTTTACATATGGAAGGTATAGCTATTTTTCCGCCTTTAGATACTTTTGCTTTTACTAACATTAAGTTCTCTGTTTTTATAGTATAATATATACAAGTTATATGATAACTATATTATTAAAAGATGTCAAATACATATGATGTATTTATTTACTAAAGATCATTATATTTAAATTAGTGACTGATAACAAAGAAAGATAAAACAAACCACTAAACTTGCGTAGATAAATTTAATCAGTTGTTAAGTGATTTTTGGTTAATTAAAATGATCGAATTTTTCACTCCAGAAAACGAACGTTTTTCAGACACCTACCTCTTCACATCTTAAATAACCGCAAAATAACTCAACAACTCATTCCATATATTAACGCAAGTTATATCCCTTATTTGTATCTTATCTTGTGATTATAACTAAATAATTTGTTTGCTATAATTGTATAATAAAGCTAATATAGAATTATATTAATAATATATAGTTTGTTATGAAATCTCTTAAAAGTTATATTGATAGTAATGGTAGGTTAGCTATACCTTCAAAGATTAGAAAGAAGTTGCATTTAAATAAAGGCGATGAAGTGTCCTTAAAATACTCAGATTCAGAATTAGTGGTTTCTACTTTCCACTCTAATATTGAAAAAGCTAGAAATATTCTAAGTAAGTATGAAAACCTAAATTTACAAAATGAATTAACTTTAATGAGAAAAGAAGATGCAGATAACTCCTAAACCTAAATCTAATAAAATATTGTTAGATACATCTGCTTTAATTGCTTTATTAAAAAAAGAGCCTGGATATAAAAAAGTTGATGAGGTTGTAGCTCATAGTGCTATTTCTTCTGTGAATTTATGCGAACTAGTATCAATACTTGCAAAGAACAGTATTCCCGAAAACGCAATAGATGACATTATCAATGATATTGTACCAGAAATTATTCCTTTTTGTGAAAACCTAGGAGTCAAAGCAGGTAAATTATCCAGTTTTACCAAAGAATACGGCTTATCTCTTGGTGACAAAGCTTGTATAGCAACTGCAGAATACTACTCTATGGAGGTTTATACAGCTGACAAAATATGGGCCAAACTAGAGAATAATATCTCAACAAAAATTACTATAATTAGATAGCTATATTTTATGACAGTACTAATAGGATATATGAGAGTCTCAAAAGCCGATGGTTCACAGTTAGTTGATTTACAAAGAGACGCCCTACTCTCTGCCGGCGTTGATGAAAATAGATTATATTCTGATTCTCAATGTGGTTCTAGGTATGATAATAGACCTGGTTTAATTAATTGCTTAAAAGCTTTGCAACCAGGTAATGTTCTTGCTGTATGGAAACTTGATCGATTAGGAAGAAGCCTAAAAGACCTTGTTAGTATTGTTGAAAATCTAAATGAGCGTAATATAGGCTTTAAAGTATTAACTGGTCAAGGCGCTCAAATAGATACCACTACTTCTCACGGTAGATTAATATTTGGAATATTTGCTGCACTTTCTGAGTTTGAAAGAGAGTTGATTATAGAACGTACGAAAGCTGGGTTAGCTGCTGCTAGAGCTAGAGGACGCCTAGGTGGAAGGCCAAGAAAAATGGACCGCCCTACCCTTCAAATGGCTATGTCTGCTATGGCAGATCCGACGTCGATTGCGAAAGATGTCGCTACTAAACTCAATATATCTACAGCTACTTTATATGAGTACGTCAATGGCAATGGAACCCCCAAAGAAAAAGCCCTACCCTTATTAGGCACTTCCTAAATATAGGATAACGTTAATTTGAAGAAGTGCAATGCGATGGTAGTTCTAAAATCAATTATTACCCTCTACCTCCACGGCCTTTATTTGTAGGCCTATTTGCATAAGAGCTTTGAGCGCCGCTTCCTTGATCTTCAAAAACATTCCGCATACGAATTGCCCTTTTTTTAGCCTCTTTCCTAGATAATTTTTTATCCGACATTTTGGTAGTATTTTGCTCAGCTTCAGATACCTCCGCCGCTTCTGCCCCTTTATTATTAATTCTTTTATCTTTGTTTCATATTCCATCTTTTTTTTCCCTTTCAAACCCACAGGAGCTTCTGCATCTATTTCTACTTTAGAAGTAGCTATTATAGATTTTGCAATAGAAAAGTTTTCAATTGCGTCTTTTAAATTGTTGAGATCAGAATTACCTTTAGCACTCTCAGCTGATTTAGATAGTTTTTCTGACCTAATTTGATTAGTTTGACGCTTAAATTCTGCATTCAATTTACTTAGTTCACTCTTCTCCTCCGCAATAAGCTGACTTTTATCAGGGAAAATTTGTTTTGCATCAGATATACTTTTGTTAAGGTCATCCAAAGATTTATATTTATAAAGTTCATTCTTTGGCAATAATATTATACTTCTTAAAGTTGTTTCTGGACCCTTTGGAAATTGACCTACTTCAAGGGAGTTTAATTTAGCTAATATATCTTCAGTCGACGTAATATTTAATCTTGGTGGAACCCAGCCTTTATAAGTTCCTCCATGGGTGCCTAGCGGCACTATCTTTGTTTCTTTGCGAAGTTCCTGTTGTTTCTCGTTAACTAACTCCATGGTAACATAACATGGACAACAGCACCTTTTCGCAATGCCCATTTCTATATCACCTTGAAGATTACCAGTACCCTCCACCACCTCAGTCATTTGCATTTCTGCATGAGGCCTATCTGCATATGGTCCATTACCATCTAAGATAAATCCGCTTTCAGGATCATAGATTTTTATTCCATTAACAAGGGTTTTATCTAATTCTCCTTCTACTATTTTATTTGCAAGCTCCCTAGTATCTAATATTGGCTGCATTATTTCTGCAGCTAATTTAGTAGCATCTTCATTAAAATGCACCTCTCTAGATAGTGCTGTTTTTAAAATATCAATTGAGTCAAACGAACCAATATATTGTGGATATTTGTCATACAAATCACGTATTTTGCCTGGCATTTTTCTCTCAGCTATTACATCTTCCGCATTCTTTGTTGCATAACCCTCTAAAACTGCATATTCAATACTAAATGGAGAATTGATAAAGGCCTTAAGCCTCTTCATGTATCCATTTGGATAATTAGAAGAACTTCTATTATTTGCAATTAATAATTTATTACCAACTACACACGCAGCTGAACATACATCCTGTGCCCCAGTGACTACCCTAGAAAGTAATATAAGATCTTGATGTTTTGCTGATAAGTAATCAAGATTATTTGATGAATTAACACTAGCTTTCCGATGTTCTCCATCAGAATTCAATTCTGCTTTGAAAATTTTTTCTACTAATGTTTTAACTTCTTGCTCTTTTGGTCTTAATTTTTCTCTAGGCATAATCAGCTTTCACTTAATATCACTGTGCAACGCGATATTTTCTGCTCCCACTAACTCTAAATACTCATTTGCGTATGGTATATCAACTTGAGCAAACTGGTCAGCTACTGACCAACCATTACTATCATTAGCATATGGATCTATATTTTCTTGCTTAAGCAACCATTCTACTGTTTCCCAATTTTCTCTTTTAGACAACCCTACAGCGCTACAATGCAATATTGTACCTCCATCATTTGTTACAGCATAAATATCTGCATTCTATTTCAGCAATAATTTAAGCATTTTAAAATTAGCATTACATGCTGCCGTATGAGCGCTGTTATAACCATAATTATCTGAAATGTTGGGATCAGCTTGGTGCCCCAGTAATTTTGCTGCAATATCTATTCTGTTATGCATCACAGCTTGTATCAGTGGTGTTGCCCCAGATTTATTTTTTAGATTTACTTCTGCTCCTTGTTCGATAAGAGGATCTACAACATCTAGCAATCCTTCTCTCACTGCATAATGCAAAGCTGAAAACTCATACTTATCAACCTCGTTTACATTTATTGCCTTGTCTTTTAAAATCTCTTGGACTTTTTTGATATCTTTATTCTTTATTGATTCTATTAAATTCATAATAAACTCCTATTAATAACATTATTATACTATAAGTGTATTTTAACAAAAAATTGCCTATTTTACAACTTCTTATCTTTTTGTTTTGTCTCGTTTGTATTCTGAGAGCAGAATAAAATAAAACTATTCCCACTCTACTTCAGATCATGAGTTATAAAAAAGTACAATCAATAAATGCATCAAATATGATCCTGTTTTTTCGGCGTTGTTATATAAATACAAAAAATGATTCTGTCGTACTTATTGCTCAACTATTGTAATGCCCTATTCTAAAAACGTTATTTTTGCATTTTAATAGAACGATTTTATAGGAACAAGCTTTTGGAACATAATTACAGATAGTTTTAGAATTTTTTTATAGATTTGAGGGTTCGTGCCCAAAATGGTCGTTTTTGAAATAAATTATAAAAACCACTTTTCTATGAATAAAATATTTTCCCCAAAATTAAGTAACAGGTAGTGTATTAACGTTTTTTTAACATCTTGGGATAATATAAGGTCCTAACACTGTATTAATCGTAAAAAATGAGACAAACAGAAGAACTTTTTAAAGTTCTTCTGTTTTAAACTCGCTATAGCCTTCATAATAATAGCTAACGTCAATGCCTTTCATAAAAAGAGTGCGATCATGAATTTTATTCGTCAAGGCTTTTTCTAACAACACTTTAATTTCTATATCCTTAACAACGCTTCTTTTCATAGCTGATAGATATTCCTCTTTATCTACAAGATTCCAATCAATTACCTGTCCTAGATGTTTTTTTAGAATTAGGTCTAGCCAAATACGAGTAGCACGCCCATTGCCTTCTCTAAATGGATGGGCAATATTCATCTCAACATATTTTTCTATAATTTCGCTAAAGCTATTTTGTGGCATTTCATCTATATACTCCAATGATTTGCTTAAGTACATAAGAGGAGCGAAACGAAAATCGTCTTTTGCAATATTTACTTCTCGCATTTTGCCTGCAAAATGATAGATATCTTCAAATAAGTAAGTATGTATAAATGTGAGTCCTTTAAAAGTACCTATTTCAATATTATTAGTATCTCCACTATCAAAAAGTTGCTTTGCTTTTCTTTTGCTGATTTTTTCTTCGGCCTTAGCAAGCTCAATCTGATTATCAATATTTAGTTTATTTTCTAAAATCATTCTTGTACTCTATATTGTTTGTTATTCATTCTGAAGATTTTTAATCCAATCCAATTTTTCAGTATATTGATTACTTTCATTTTTATTGCTTAAAATTGAGAACCTAGAATAAGCATCAAATATATCAACGGGTATATTGATTGGTCCATTGTAGATTTTATTTTTAAGATAATTGATTTCATCTTCTACTTGGCATTCCGGTAATTCTATAGACCAAGCTTTAAATCCATGAGCAGGATGAGTATCCCATCTATATTTTCTAGTTCTCAGTAGATCTTTATGAGCATAAGCTGCATTTTGAGCCCAAAGTTTGAATCTAGGTTGTGTAGCGTTATCTAATAATTGTTTTAAGACTAGTTGTTTTGAGTTGGTTAGTTCTTGACTGAGTATATGAATACCTACTAGGCAATCAATAATAGCCCTGTGTCCTTCATAGAAGAAATTATATTTATAGGCAATATATTCAAGTTTGTGGCTTTCAATATTCTCATTTTTCCAATTAACATCGTACATAGAACATGCCCAAGCTTTGGGTTTTGTATTGGGGAATGTTTTTTCAAAAAAAGGCTCTATCAAACATAGCATTATGGGCAATGACAAGATCTACATTTTCAAGATATTCAATAACTGCAGATTCATCTATTTTCTGTCCTTTGACCATCTCATCGTTAATACCTGTGAGTTCTGTGATGAATTGAGAAATTTTCTGATTAGGATCTTGATAAGCATTAAATTCTTCTAATATACGAAAGATACGACCATCATCGCTATATTCAAACTTCACCATACCAAGTTCTATTAGTTTATCATTTTCCAAAGACAAGCCTGTAGCTTCAATATCTAGAAATACACCAATCTTTAATGGGACATCTGTCACCTGATTATAAAATTCTGGTTTAGTATACTTTGTAATAACGCGATATTGGTCTGATTGATTTAAAGTCTTAGCCATTTCAGCTAGGGTGAATTTTTGTATTGTCATAATTGATTACATCTAAGCTATTGATCTATTTAATTGCTTACTAGGTCTAAAAGTCACTATCTTGCGTGTTCCAAGTTTAGATAGAGCAATGTTATTGTATTTATTTAGGCCACCTGGAAATAATGGGGTAGATTTAAATTCACCAATACCATCGATTTCTACGGATTGTCCAGCTTGCATTAAGTCAGACAATGAATCACTAAACATATCGACCATTGTTTCAGCCATATCTATATCTATACCATACCTTTGAGCTGTATATTCTATAAAATCGAATTTGTTCATAATTAATCTCCAATATTTGCCGAGAAAATTAGTTGTGGTTAGTTGCTTTGTCTTTTAGTTTATTCTATTTAGTTTAAGTCATCAATTATTTCTAAATTATACTTGATACCTTCAAGAGGTTGTTTTAAAGATTCAATATTTGCGACATTACCATACCACTCAGATCTGAATCTATTGTAGCGTAATCCTTGAGAGCGGATAGACTCTTTAATTTGAGCATTAGGCTCTGCATCAAATTTAATAATTACTGGTGAAGTAGATTTTTGTTCTGCATCAAATGCAACCTTTCCATGGTTGATCCAAGTGTCTATAATTGAAGAATTACTAGTTAGTTGATCGTTTAAAGAGAGAAGAGCACCATAAAGTGCATTAGTCGGAAGATGATCTAATCTAGCCTTAGTAATTAACCCACCTTTTTCAATTAGAGATTTAGTGCGCATTTTGCGCTCTTTAATTTTCAGCTTAGTTTCTTCTGCGGCCATTCTGGCCTTTTTTTGTTTTAGTTTTATTTTCTGTTGCTCAACGTCTTTCATATTAATACTCAATTTATTCTTTTTAAAACATAGATAGTAAAACAATAATCATAATATTTACAATAGTGTAAGTTCTTTTGCCTTTAATTAATTGGTTATCGAAAGAATCATATATTACTGTCTTGGTTTTACTATGCTTTAGTCTTAATATTATCTTATCTTATCTTATATTTATCTTATATATTATTGTATATTTTATTTTCTTAAATACTACCCTAGCTAGTATATCTATTATATCATATAACAAACAATCTTTGTAGCAAATAATTTAAATATTTGTTTTATTTATCGTTTATTTCTTTATTTATATCTCATTTATTTCTTGTTTATTTCGCATTTCTAGGTTGTTTCTAAATTATTTATTTTTGCATTAATTCTTATAGCTAAATATAGCAGCTATTTAATATCTTTGTTTTGTTATCTGATGGATTATTTGTTGGGTTATCTTTTGGTGTATAAGGCTTATTTATTGAATTGTTTATTAGGTTAGAAAATCTCTTTCTTTTGAAAAGTTTTATACGCAATATACAAACTATAGTTTGTTGCTTTTTTAAGGTGGATATGCTATCGTATGTTAATACTGTATTTAATAAGATAATATACCAAAAAACTAAATGGCAATTCAGTTCGCACGCATAAAAATACATTCTAGAAAAAATGGTGCAAATGCCTGTAGAACTAGTGCATATAATGCAAGATCAAAAATAACTGATGAAAAAACAGGAGAGGTTTTTGACTTTACAAAAAAAGGCGGTAATGTCTACCATCAAGTTTTATTACCAGAAGGAGCTAATGAAAAGTTTAAAGATATATCTATATTATCAAATGCTATAGAAAAAAGAGAAAAAAAATCTAATAGTCAGTTATTAAAGGAAGCTGTAATAGCCTTGCCTGATGATGATGAATTTACCTTAGAAGATAGAATTAATATTACTCATTTAATTATAAAAGAAATGGGATGGGTTGAAAATGGTTTAGCTGTACAAATAGATATTCATGAACCTGATGAAGATGATAATAATTGGCATGCGCATGTGTTGGTGCAGACAAGAAGATTTACCGAATGTGGGAATTATCTTGGTAATAAAGCAAGAGATTTAAATCCCGAATTTAAAACTGGTAAGGGCAAAAGTTTCATTGTTCCAGAAGAAGATATAATTCACGAAAAACTCAAAAGAGTAATCAATAATTACTGTATTAAAATGGGTTACGAAACTAGAGTTGATCCTACTGGTAAAATAGCACAAATGCATATTGGTCCTGTACGTATGCGTAGTTCAGCAAACCCAGCGATAGATTACAATGAAGATGTAAAGAGATTTAATGCTAAATATTTAAATTCTGGAAAAAGATTGCTCGAAAGAGTAACTAATAATCAGAGTGTATTTAAAATCAATGATCTAAAAAGAGCAGTAAAGATTGTGCCTGATCCTTTAGCTAGAGAAAAATTAATAGAAAAAGCTTTGAATTCTAAGTCGATAATCAGGCTGTATGATAAAAAAGGCAAAGAGACTGGGTATTTTACTACCACTCAAATTAGAGAAGAAGAAGCTAAATTAATGCGTCTTAGTAGCTATATTGTAGATAGTAAAAATATTATGACTAATAGTGGTGAAAAAATTCGATCTATTGTTCATGATCTGATTCAAGTAGAAAACTCAAAAACAGATCGGCAAGAACCAAATGCACTTACTACAGAGCAAAGTGCTGCTTTATCTTACTTACTATTAGGAGAATCAGGACTAAAAATCATGCGAGGACGAGCTGGTACTGGTAAATCTCATGTGCTTGGTAGAATAGCGAAGATTGCTAATACAGCTGGTATTAATGTTGTAGGGCTTGGGCCTACACACAAGGCCAGAGCTGAGCTTGCTAAAGTTGGATATGAACAGAATTATACTGTTAAAGGAATGTTGTTTCAATTATATAATGGCCAAACTACAATAACTAAGGGTAGTTTAATAGTTGTTGATGAGGCTGCAATGATAAGTAATGCTGATTATCTAGAGTTGGTGCGCGTTGCTGCAAATAAGGGATGGACTGTCATTTTATCTGGAGATGAAAAGCAAATAACTTCAGTTCAGCGTGGTGGAATGTTTGAAGAGTTTGCTACTAAATACGGTAGTACAACTGTGTTTAATATTCAACGTCAACAGAATGCTTGGGGCAGAGATGTAGCTGTGGCCTTTTCTAAAGGAAACGCGGCTAAAGGAGTTTCTATTTTGCAGGAAAATAACCGCATAGTTTCTAATAAGGATAGAGACGAATCTATGAGGCGCTTGTTATCTGATTGGAGCAATGACAAGCGTTTAATTGGTGATAAACTAATTATTGCGGTAAAGAATGAAGATGTAGATGCTCTTAATCGTGGGGCAAGGGAATATTTAAAATTATCAGGCGATTTACGTGGTAAAGAGATCGCAGTTAATGGCAAAAACTACATGAAAGGTGATCGTATTTTAATTACAAAGAGTGATAAAGATCTGGGATTAGTAAATGGGGATTTTGCTAAGGTTTTACATGCTTCAAAGGAGCGTTTTGTAATCATTGTAGAAAGCGCAGTTGGTTTAAAGGGTGCAGACAAGGTAGACCAAAAAAATAATGCTATTAATAGTATTGCTGATAGTACTGCCATTGATAAGGCAAATGACAATAGCAAGGTAATAGAGTTTAATCCTGCTAAATATTCTGGATTTACGCTTGGCTATGCAGTGACGATATTTAAAACCCAAGGAGCATCTATAAAGAATGTATTTGTATTTCATAATGGGTTTGCTGGAATACGCAATATCTATGTGGCTTTATCAAGAAATATTGAAGATGTACGTTTATATATAAACAAAGAAGCTACTAAAAATATTGATAGTTTAATTAAGCAATTGAGCAGTGATCCTAATGCAAAAGGTAGTACTTTAAACTCTTTCACCTTGCAAGATTTAGCGGAGCAAAAACTAAAATCTGGGTTTAAAGAAGAAGATCAAGGGTTATTTAGTAGGGTATTATCGAGCGCTGCGACCTATACTAAGAATAGAATTACTAAATTTAATGACAAACATTTTATTGACACTAGATATTATCGTTTTACAGCTAAGCCAGTTACTAATTATGTAGATGAAGTAACTGAATATGTCGGTGCTGCATTAGAACAAAAAGCAGTTGGTAGTAATGTATACTTAGATATAGAGGGATTAGAAGAACAAGTGTTAGAAAAAGCTGTAGTTGGTGGTAATCAAGGTTTAAATACTAGTAATAATATGACTAACCAATTATCACAGAATATTATGACAAATAATAATACTACAAAGCTTACTATCAAAGAACGTTTTTATGCAAAAGCTGATCTGGTCCGAGGGCAAAGTGCAAAACAATCTGGTGCATCTGAGGCGCGTCTGCAAAAAAACAGTCTAGAGCAAAAAGCGCAATGGGATATTGACTCAGAACGTTTACGCTCAGAAGTAAAATTTAAAGCAGAATCAATAGCTAAAGGCATATTAGGTGAGCCAAATAAATCTTTATCCAATGGTCGTACTTTGAGGTATGGCAAGAATGGTAAACTAGTTGTAAGTATTAGCGGTGAGCAGATGGGAAGTTGGTATGATTTTAGTGCTGGTCGTGGCGGAGATATGTTTGCTTTAGTAAAGGAAAAGCAAAATTGTGACTTTAAAGGAGCTGTTGAATATTTACGCAACAGAGTTGGCCTATCGGCTGGCAATAATAATATGATTTCATTAGTTAATGAGAATAAAAACAACGATCGAATAAAAGATCATATTAAAGTCAAACAAATTGAAGAGCGTCTTGCAAAATCAAAAGCTTTACAGGTACAGAGATTATATGCTAGAGCAAAAGATATTGGTACGAAATCAATAGCCTATAAGTATTTAACGCAACATAGGGGAGTTAATAGTAATATAAATCTAGGACGAGATATCAGAACTGCTGGTGTATTGGTATCTAATAATATTGATAATAGCAAAACAAATAATAATGAGGTAATTAGTAATACAGATAATAATAATACTACTCATACTAATACTACTCATAATAATGTTACTAATAATAATGTTACTAATAATAATACTAATCTAAACAGTACAACAAGCTCTAAAGGGCAAGGTAAATACTTGCCAACTCTAGTAGCATTTGCTAGGAATGCAAAAGGTGAAATTACTGGTGGTCAACAGATATTCCTCGACAAGAAAAGTGGTGCAAAAGCGGATCTTGCAGTTCCAAAGAGATCTTTTGGAGTACTAGCTGGTTCATTTGTTGAAATTGGTTCTACAGGCGCAGGTAAAACAACAGCAACAACAGAAACCAAAGAACTAAATTCAACAAAATATATCACTATTATCGCTGAGGGTTTAGAAACAGCGCTATCGATTGAGCAGGCCTTAAATCAGAAAAACAACAGTAAGAGCCCTACTGAGAAAAATATTACAATCAAAACTCTATGTTCTCTAGGAATAAGTAATATTAAAAACTACAATGCTACAAAAGGTGAAAAAATAATCATTGCCGCAGATAATGATGGTATAGAATCAAATACAAATAAAACATTTGAGAATGCTAAGATTGCGTTAGAAGCTAAAGGAGCATTTGTAGAAATTGTTAAACCATCAGAAAGAGGAGATTTCAATGATGTATTACAGGAGCATGGCCCTAAAGCTATTGCTACATTATTTGAATCTATATTACAAAGACATACAGCTGGTACTTTAAAGGAGTATATCGCCACTTACAGCAACGACAGCTCAGAAACTAAGGATAGTAACTCTCCCCATCAACTAAATGATCAAGATAAGGTGAATCTTGCTTACTTACAAAAATACAAGTTTCCAGAAGCTGGAATTATAGATGCGTATCGTCAGGGCGAAGTGCATGGTAAGATTTATCTAGATGATATCAGAAAAAAGGTGGAATATGTTAGTCAGGATATGAATTTCCTAATTAAGCACGAGATAAAACCGCAAGAAGAATTAGTTAAAACTATAATTGATTCTAATGATATAAAACTAACAGCAGAAATCTTCCAAAAAGAATGTCATAGCTATTCTACGCATATTATTGATCATGATTTAAGAAGATCAGTAAGGCTAGAGGATTGCTATGGCGAAAAAGAATTGATAGAATTCTTGAGTGAAAATAGTAACAAGCATCATGAGGCACTAGTTTATATAAATGATGAGTTGCAAATAAATCAAATAAAGGATGTTGATAGGCGTATAGAAGTATATCAAATAGCAGAGCTGCATAAATTGCAAAATCCTGCTGAAGCACAAAAGTTCAAGCAGGAGTTTGTGGCTCTTAGGAGCTATGGAAATAGTACAGATCAAGAAGAAGCTTTAGCTTGCTATAAAGCGAAAGGGCTAGTGTCAGCTACAGAATTTGCTGAGAAGAAAAATAGTGAGTTTGTACTTAGTAGGTTACAATATAAATCTAACCAATTAAAATCTAATAATTCAGAGCGTGGCCTTGCATATATCAAAGATACAGCTAAAGATCCACAATTAATGCATTATATAGACAAGGCCTTATCTAATAATCAAAGCCTAAAAAACGAATATACTCAAGGTATTAACTTAGAAGATTACACTAATCAGCGAGATATAAATAATGTCATTGAGCAATTATCAGGCAAAAGAGAAAATGAAACATTCAAGTCAAATGCCTCTGACTTACAGAAATTTGGAAGTACTGAGCAAGTAAAGACTGGTTTAGAAATATACAATAACAAGGGAATCGAAGGGTTTAGCAAATATACTAGTATTGTTTGTACTAAAAACATATCAAAGAGCATTGAACGAAACTTAGAAAATATAGGTTATGGTAAACAGATAGAATCTTTTGACGATACAAAACACAATAATAAAAGTAGCTATTTTGCTGCAATTAGTGATGATAAGCAGGTGATGAAGTATATTGAACCAAAATCTAATCTAGGACAAGAATTACAAAAGGAAAAACCACAGCAGATAGAGAAATCTCCAGAAAAGAATTTTGATTTAGAAAAATAATTATATGAATAATATGAATCCAGAAGAATATACTCCTTCAAATATATTAGAGCATATATATGGATATAAAAGCTTTCGTGGTCAGCAAGAAGCCATAGTTAATCATGTTATAGCTGGAAAAAATGCATTTGTTCTTATGCCCACAGGGGGAGGCAAGTCAATTTGTTATCAGATTCCTTCTATTTGTAGAGAAGGAGTTGGGATAGTAATTTCACCATTAATCGCTTTAATGCAGGATCAGGTTGATGCTCTGCGGTTAGTTGGAGTAAAAGCTGGTGCAATAAATTCCATAACATCGCATTGGGAAACTCAATCTATTATCAAATCTGCTAAAAATAATAATCTTGATTTATTGTATGTATCACCAGAGCGTTTATTAATGGATGATTTTTTAGCAATAATTACTGAATTACCCATAGCATTATTTGCTATTGATGAGGCGCATTGTGTATCACAATGGGGTCATGATTTTAGACCATCTTATACTCAATTAGAAATATTAGCAGAAAAGTTTCCTTCCATTCCTAGAATAGCCTTAACAGCTACAGCAGACGCTCCAACAAGGAAGGATATTATAGATAAACTCAAATTGAGTGAGAATTGCAAATCATTTGTAGCTGGCTTTGATAGACCTAATATTAGTTATTCAATAATTCCTAGAAATCACCCAAAACAACAGTTACTAAAGTTTATAAAAGAGAACTATCAAGAAGAAAGTGGTATCGTTTATTGTTTATCAAGAAAGATGTGTGATGAAGTGGGTGAGTTTTTATCAGAACAAGGATATAAGGCCTTAATTTATCACGCAGGCTTAAAAGATAAAAAGCGTTCAGAAAATCAAAGTATTTTTTTAAAAGAAGAAAAAGTAATTATGGTAGCGACCATAGCTTTTGGAATGGGAATTGATAAACCAGATGTAAGATTTGTAGTGCATATGAATATTCCTAAAAATATAGAATGCTACTATCAAGAAACAGGTCGTGCTGGCAGAGACGGAATGCCCTCTGACGCCTTAATGATTTATGGTATGCAGGATGTAGTAATGCAGCGTAGTTTTATTGACAATGGAGAAGCTCCCAGCAATCAAAAGAGAATAGAACATCAAAAACTAAATGCTCTACTAGGATTATGTGAAGCGTCACGGTGTAGAAGGCAAATTCTACTAGAATATTTTGGAGACGAATCTAAATCATGCAATAATTGCGATATTTGTTTATATCCACCAACTACATATGATGGAACTATTATTGCACAAAAAGCTTTATCTTGTGTATATAGAACTGGACAGAGATTTGGAGTAAGTTATTTAATTGATGTGCTAATAGGAAAAACAACAGATCGAATAAAAAACTTTCAACATAATAATATTAGTACATTTGGTATAGGAAATGAAGTTAGCCGAATAGAGTGGCAAAATATATTTCGTCAATTAGTAGCACAGAATTTATTGAATGTTGATATCACCGGACATGGCGGTATGCAAATTAGTACAAAAGGTAAAGTGTTTCTAAAAGAGAAAACTAGTTTGATGCTACGCAAATATGAAGGTAAAGTAGCAACGAATGGACGCAAATCACAAGAAGTTACAATACTTACAGAGCCCTTGGATAAATCTTTATATCAAGCGTTAAAAACAAAACGCATGGAGATCGCTAAATCTAGTAATGTAGCACCATATATGATATTTCATGATAAATCACTCCAAGAAATGGCTATTAGCAAACCAGTTTCGCACAAAGCCCTAAGAAGCATAAGTGGAGTTGGTGATAGCAAACTACTGAAATATGGTGATAGTTTTATTGATATAATTATTGATCATAATGTTAAGGCGTGGAAGAATAGTGAATCCACGGAAAAGTAGCCTATTTATAAGTATCTTTCATAAAGTTATTCAAATATAAGTGTTTTTCATGGACTATAAGTGTTTTTCATGAGATACTTCATTCATGATAAACAGACAATTACCAGAACATAATGCTATTTTAGTTGGATATGCAGCTCTTATTAACAAGTATGAGCTACATATCCCCCTACCCTTTATACTATCGGCTATTAGCAAAAAACATACCAAATATACAACTGATACATGGCAAATATTTACACCACGCCATGCACCCAAAAATACTCTTTACGGACAACTTGCTTTTGCAATTAGATATGAAGGTATTGATTTGGCTGTTTTAAATGCTTTATTTGCAAAAATTACCACTAATGAAATTGAAGAACTAATACGACAAGAACCTAATGGTATTTACGCACGGCGCATATGGTTCTTATATGAATATCTACTAGATGTTGAACTTGGTATTCTTGATTTAACACAAGGAAATTTTATAGATTTGCTAGATAATAACCTTCAATATACTGCTCTACCTCGTCCATCAAAACGTCATCGCATTCGCAATAACCTTCCAGGCGTTAAAGATTTTTGTCCTCTTATAAGACGTACTGCAAAACTTGATGATTTTATTAAACAAGATCTATCTAGCCAAGCACTACAGGCCGTTGGTGATATACACGCAGATGTTTTAATGCGCGCCGCTTCTTTTATGTTATTAGAAGATTCAAAGGCATCTTATGCTATAGAAGGTGAAACTCCACCTCATAATCGCGCAGAACGTTGGGGAAGAATCATTGGCCAAGCTGGAAAAACATCTCTATCCAAAAATGAACTAGAACGCTTACAAAAAGAGGTAATTGTAGATAGCCGTTTTATTCACATGGGATACAGGCATGAAGGCGGGTTTATTGGTAGTCACGATCGCTTCAATAACATGCTTATCCCAAGCCATATCTCAGCAAAACATCAAGATATTGATCAGCTAATAAATGGATTAATTGAAACATCAAAACTTCTAAAAAACAGCGATTTCCCTCCTGTTTTAGCTGCCACATTAATTGCCTTTGGCTTTGTATTTATTCACCCTTTTGAAGATGGTAATGGCCGTTTACATCGTTATTTATTACGTCATCTATTGATTGAAAATGGATTTACTCCTAAAGGACTGGTGTTTCCAGTGTCTTCAATTATTTTAAAACGTATAACAGATTATATCTTAGTCTTAGAAGCCTATTCTAAACCACGTCTATCCTATATTGAATGGCGCGCAACTGATACAGGAAATGTTGAGGTACTAAATGAAACATTAGATCTTTATCGCTTTTTTGATGCAACACTACAAGCCGAATTCTTTTATGAATGCGTACATGAAACAATTACAAAGGCCTTGCCCGATGAAGTTAAATACCTACAAAGATACGACCTAATGAAATCTTTTGTAAATAATTATATTGATATGCCTGATCGTACAGCAGATTTATTAATCAGCTTCCTTTATCAAAACAATGGTAAACTATCGAACAGAGCAAAGAATAAAGAATTTTCTCTCCTTAATAAAGACGAGATAAAGGCATTAGAAAACAAGTTTATCCAGATATTTGAATCATAACAATTTCTTTACTTCGCCATCAGGATTTGCCAAAGAACACAAGACCATAACCAATAGAGCCTAATATCAATAGATTGGACAAATAAATTAGGTCTGGGACTAAAGACAGTGAAAAAGACCAGGATCTGTTATGGAGCAATTACGTACGCGATCTAAGCTTGATATTTGAAGCAAAAATTAAATGTTTTTTAGAAGTTTTATAAGTCCTAATAATCCTATCGCTTCAACATTATTGGCAATTGGATAATTATCATTTCCTGAACATACTACAAACGATTTTTGAGGCTTCAAATCATTAATTGCACTATAAAAACCTTTGCTTGGTTTTGAATTTATTCCAAGTTTAATCTCTATGGCCCATAGACCCTTATTTTTTGGTAGTTCAAGAATTAAATCTATTTCAGCTCCAGCACTACTCCTATAAAAACTAGTTTTGGTTCTATGTGGAAGTGATGATATTATATTTTCTATAACAAACCCTTCAAAACTATTCCCTACTATCGGATTGCTAATTAAATCATCATAACTTTCTATTCCTAATAAAGCATGTAAAATACCACTATCTCTTATATATGCTTTGGGAGCTTTTATCTGCCTTTTTCCTAAATTAGAATGGTATGGCTGCAATCTTCTCACTAATAGTAGGTCAACTAATAGATCCAAATACTTGCTTACTGTAGGGCTGCTAGTAGATAAGTTCGCTGCTAATTTTGAAGCGTTGAACATAGAGCCCTGATGGTGAGCTAGCATAATCCAAAATCTTTCAAGAGTCTCAGATGGTATTCGCGGTCCAAATTGAGGAATATCTCTTTCTAAATACGTTTGAATAAAATTCTGTCTAAAAATATAGCTTTCTTCTTCGCTCTTTGCTAAATAGCTATTAGGAAAACCTCCCCTCAACCATAATTTTTTTAGTTCATTATTGTCTGTAGAATTTATTTCTATAGCACCCAATGGTAACAAATCTATATACTCTATTCTTCCTGCTAAACTCTCACTAGATTGTCTTAGTAAATCTATTGATGCAGATCCCAATATTAAAAACTGACCAAATGGTTTTTTATCTCTTCTCCTTAGGTCTATAATTCCTCTTAGTTCTTGAAATATTTCAGGCATTCTATGAATTTCGTCAAATATAACCATTTTATCCTTATGGTAATCCAGGTATAAAGATGGATCTTCTAGTTTTACCCTATCATTCCTAGACTCCAAATCTAAGTAAATAGAGTCAAATTTATTTCCAATTTCTAACGCAAGAGTTGTCTTACCAACCTGTCTTGGACCAATAATACCAACCGCTGACTGTCTATCTAAAGCCTGTAGTATTTTATCATATGCAGATCTATCTATCATTACATTGTATATTTAAATAATAGATTTAAATATAAATGAGTGCTAGCTAGAATTCAATATATATTTTATAACGTCTTTAGGTTTATTATGATCTACCAAATTCACAATGACGATTAATATACTCTCAGACTTGTCCAAAGAGAACAAACTCATTTCCTACCTCTTTAATTAAATATTCACCCAGTTCCGTAGTATCATTATTTCTTAAATCTACTGAATCCAAAGAAGTTATGTTTTGAGTGCATCTAGCTATAATAATAGCTCCTTTGTCCCCTAGTTTGTTGTTACTTAAATTGATAGAAGATAACTGAGGATTTAATGGTAGTGTTTTTGCAAAACTAGATGAAAAATAAGGACCTAAATTACAGTTACTTAAATTAATATTTTTAATGCAATGCCGTTTTTTAAATAAAGTAATTAAAGGAATGATGCCCCTTCCAGAGAAATTATTAAAAGATAAATCAATAGATAAAAGTGAATCATTTTCTTGCAACGCTTCGCTTAAATATTGAAAACAATTAGCGGTTAATTGTGTATTAGATAATCTAATAGAACTAATATTTGAAGCTTGACCTAGCGTGTTCAAAAATTCCTTAACTAGATCCTCCTTGATAGGTTGATGACTTAAATCTACCACATTAAAAGATGTATTACCTATGATTATATCTAATATTAAATTAGTTGTTTTATCAGTAATAATATTATTACTGATAGTGAATGTTTTTATATTGGTATTTTCTATGAGGTCGGGAGTAATACTGGTCAAAACTTGATCTATTTCTGAATTATTGGAAATTACAAGCTCTTGAATGCTTACATTAAATTGTATTACTTCCTTCAAGGCTGGACCTATTTCTTGAAAATTCTTGATATCATTTAATTCTAATTTTTTTACAGAATTATTTAAAGGAAGAGCCTCTCCCAGAAATCTCTCTATTGATTCATTGATAGCCACTTGCTTGATTTCTATTTCTTCCAAAGATTTACTGACTTTACAGCTCAAAAGAAAATCATCCAACTCTGCTTCAGTAAATGCTTGTAGTAAATCTTGCTCTGTTAATTTAAAAATTTTATCCTTATCCACTAATTTAATTAGATCTTTTGGAGTTCTCATTTTTTCTCTCTAATTTTATTTAAGATTTTTTCTTTCTCCCTTAATTCAACAGTAGGCCCACTTGAATTCACTTGTTTTTGCTCTATTTCAAATGCAGTAGGAATTATATCTAAGGATTCTAGAGGCTTCTTCGCTAGGTTAAGCTTCTTAGGACTAAATAATAATTGTAGTAGTCTATAATAAAACCTAGAAAACTTGCTATAGACCTGAAGATCAACTTTAAGCTTAGTTATTGGATAATTGCCACATAGTTTAACAAAACAAGTTCTAGTTGGAAGATTTTTTATCTCATCTGGTAACACTAATCTTTTGATTCTTTCTGAAGAATTAATATTAACCCCGTCACGCATAGTATTAGAACCATAGGATAAACTTTCCTTAGTCTCACTGATCTCAATTTCTCCAAGGTATCTAGAGGCGTATTCTGCTATATCATTATCACTAACCGCAAAGAAAAACTTTGTACGGAATAAATCAAGCAGTTCTTGTGAACCTGATCTTCCGTATATTCTTTCTAATTGAGCAATATTTTGAATACCTGCAACTACACAAGCTCCATATTTACGACCTTGAGATAATACCATCGACAAAGATGGTATTTTTTGCATAGCTGGTAATTCATCCATAATGAACCACATCTTTTCATTTTTACCAGAATGAGGTCTATCAAAAATACCTTTAATAGAGATGTTCGCCCAAACAGAAATTAAAGTTCGCAAAGTATCTAGATCGTTTGGTCCTGCCGTAACAAATAGCCAACCTTTCTCATTACTATCATTTACCCAATCTTTAATAGAAAACTCTCCACCTTCTTTTAAGTACTTTAGTCTTTCTATTTTACTTGTTAATGTAGATCTTACAGATGCAGCACCTTTATCCGCCTCCTTAGAGACATAGCCCGCAGCATCCGTATCTGAAAAGTATTGACAGAAATCTTGAAATTCTGCTCTAGCCAGTATATCCATCATAGATTTTATGCTTTTGGTGGGTGCTTGCTTTTTTAAAGCCTCTACCAGAACGGATCTTGCTGCATCTTCCCAATATCTATCTGACTTAATAGATTCACCATCAACGAAGGCTGCAGCTAAGTTATTATACTCCTCATCAGTTTTACAATCATTCCAAGGTAACCATTGTACGCTATCCTCCCGTAAAGGATTTAAAATACTGTCAGTTTTAGAATTATAAAAACGATCAACAAATTCTCCAGTAACATCAAAAATTATAGCTCTTTCATTGTTCAATCTAATTTGCGTCAACAACTCATTGAGCATATTGGTCTTACCAGCCCCAGTTGTTCCTGTTAGGAGTAAATGTTGAGTTTCTGAATTTTTTACCAAAGGAAGGCCACTAATTTTAATTTTAGAGGCTTGCCTAGCTTTTTTTAAAAGCCATCTTAAGCGAAATACTGTAACTATATCACTACCACGTAATTTTCTAGTTCCTAGAATGTTATGCCCCCTATAGTTAAACAATATTAGAGCAGCAAAGCAGCCAGCGCTAAAAGTAGTCATAATTTCTTCAATAGCATCCTGTTTTAACCAATCTAAGAAATTAGATATATACAGACTGTATGGAGTAATATACCAAAATTGATGAATAAATTCTTCAGCGTTTTTTTGTACAAAATGCCCCTTATTAATAGAATAAAAATTAATACCGATTTGTGCATCATGATAAAACAATGATCCAATACTCAACTTACATTGCGTATATCTCTCTATAATCAGGTAATATACAGTTTGCAAGGTAAGATACTCCATCATCCTAAAAGACAGCAGCACGAATACTACTGCTAGACCAAGCAAGCATATATTCTTAATGCCTTGTAGTGCCATTCGCATATTATGAGCCCAAAGCTGAGCTCCTCTTGTAAAATTACTATTGTTTGCCTCTGACATATATTTATTACTCTCTATAAAATACGGCTTGTTGTCTTCTACTTTGCCAATTTTCTAAATATTGTTTTGCTATATTTATATCATCAATTAAAACTACATTTTCGGCATTTCGAGTATCTGCAGACTTTGTAAAATTAAAAGAACCAGTGATGACTTTTTGCTGATCTATTATCATGATTTTGTTGTGGGCGATCCCTGACATTTTGTCTAAGGACACATCCATTCCTGTATCTTTTAATTCGTGATAGATTTGCTTGTTATTACTAAGATGCCCTCCATCTAATATAACATGTACTTTTACTCCTCTAGAATGAGCTGATTTTAATTGATATATAATTGGTCCAAAAGTAAACCCATAAGCCTGTACATAAATACTATTTTTAGCTTTAGATACCTCTTGAGCAATTAGGTTTCCACATCCAGAAGGAGGCGTAAAACAAACATTCACTTTATCAATGTTTGAATGAAAACTATGCCACGTACCAACACCAACCATTTCTTCATAAGCAACACCTAAACTAATCCCAAGTCCTAATACTACTACAATAGAACGAACCGGAGTTCCACTAAAACCAAAGAATTTTAGCATATGCTCTATAGTAGATTTGTTTAATTTAAGGCGCTTATTTTTTTGCATTATTTTATCTTACACATCAATTTTTTGAATCTTTTTTTATTGGTAAGATTTTAATTGTTGCTATTATCTATTGGCATTTTCTATGTTCTAATCGCCTGTTTCTTCTTTTAATTTGGTGATTGCTTCTGCTGTAGGTAAATATTGTTTTAACTGCTCTGGTAATTTTTCTGTTAGTTTAAATTGTGACACACCCATCGGTTTGTTTATTCCTTCTATAGCATATTCTACAGTAATGCCTTTTTTCTCTTCGCAGAGGATGAGTCCGATCGTCGGATTATCTGTTACATCCTTTACTTGACGATCCATTAAATTTAAATAGAAGTTGAGTTTACCGGCATATTCTGGCTTGAACTTACCAGTTTTGAGTTCAATAACAACATAACATTTGAGTTTTACATGGTAAAAAAGTAGGTCAAGATAGTAATCTTCTCCTTCTAATTCGATATGATACTGATTACCAATAAAAGCAAACCCCTGCCCCAACTCAAGCAAGAATTTTCGAATATGATCTATTAGTTTTCCTTCTAATTCACGCTCATGAAATTTGCCTTGAATATCTAAAAACTCTAGATTATACGGATCTTTTATAATGCTCGCTACTAGGTCAGATTGAGGCGATGGTAAAGTGCTGTGAAAATTGTTTGTACTTTTGCCATCTCTTGCATATAAATTTGTCTGAATTTGGATTACCATGACATTTCTTGACCACCCATTTTTTATGGTTTCATTGACATACCATAATCGCTCATCGTAATCCTGAATTTTTTCCAAAAGAGTAATATTATGATACCAAGTAATTTGTGCAAGCACCTCTTGCACAAATGGATTATCTCTATACTCATCTGCAAATTTTCGCATATATTTAAGGTTTCTTGCAGACAGCCCTTTCATCTCAGGGAATTCACTACGCAAATCTTTGGAAATATTTTCAATAACCTTACTACCCCACCCTTCCTGCTTTTGCCGTTCCAATATCTGATTACCTACATTCCAATATAGATTGATCATTTCTTTATTGACCGATAAATGCGCCCTTATGCGCGCTTGGCTAATTTCTGCCTTTAAATTCTGTAATAGTGCAGCGTAAGTTTTATTATGCAGTTCTGTTGTCATTCTATCTTTAAACACCTATTGTTTCTTCTTTTGCTCCATTGAGTTATTATAAAATACCCAGTTTATCTCTCCCGATTCTTCCTCGAGCATAGCCATACTCAAAACCAACTCTCCAAGCCTCCTCTATCAGAGCATTATCATATTCTGCATCGCTAGAATAATCTCTACGTTTTACTCTTTGATCAACATAATCAGCGTAGAAACCTATTGCTGTTAAATGCCTTGTTTCTAAGGTCATTTCTGATGGAAACTTAATATTTTGTATTGCTATGTCCGCTCTTTTAGTAGCTCTTTCATTTTCAGAAAATTGAGCCAAATACTCTTCTTTTTCCTGCAAGCTACGCTCTTTAAGAGTTTTAGTTTCTTTATTGTAGATATACCAAGGAGTTTTCTTAATATAATCGTATATATTATTAGAAAAAGGACTAAATGGCATATATCTTTTTATCTTTAATACCTTCCTCTAACCCTATATTATAACCACTATATATATTCTGTTTATAAGGAGTCCAATGAATTGCACTATCCACATAATTATAAATCATCATACCCAATAAGGTCATAAGTAATAATATGCCTGGAATCATCTGAACACCAACAGCTGCTATAAACCACTTTTTATATTTAACAAAAATATTTTCTTCTGCTTGCTGATCAATCAATTTTTTATTCATTAAGTATCTCGCTATAAATTACTCTTTATTTTTAAATCCCGGTAAAATAATCTTCTTCTTTATTATCTCTTCAGTATCGAACCCACCATTAGCAACTCTCTGTGCTGTCCTGCCAATCACTGAGCCGTTAGTTCTTTCTTTGGTCTCATTTATCTTGACCTTTGTGTCTTCATAATTTTTTTTTGATATATTCAACTTATTCATACCTTCTTTTTCCTCTGGGTTTAAGTTGTCGTTGAGTACATTTTTCATACTATTATTATGCCTTAAATTGCTATTATTATCTACATTTTTTATATGTTTTTCTCCACCTGTATTATCCCTAACTACTGCTTTTTCATTGACTTCGTTAGCTTTCTTGTTGTATCTATCATTAAGACTACCTGGGGTTTCAATTTCAACTTTTTTAGCTTCTTCGCCATTTTTTTGTATATTCTGTACTTGAGACTTATACGCGGCTGTTTCAAATGGATTATTTTGCTTGATAGTCTCTCGCTGTATGGCTTGAGCCTCACTTGGATTTTCTCTAGTCCAGAGCAAAGCCTGATGTTTGCTATTTAGCTCTGGATGCTCCGCCATAACATTTTTTAAATACTCATTATTCAGATTATTATTAATAGAACCTGAATTATTCTCAGCATAACTTATTTGATTTGAGTAAGTCTCAATATCCTGTTGAGTTCTAGCTTTTTCCTCTGCAATTTGTTCTTGTTCACTTAAGTTTGCACCTAATGACTCACTCAAACTCATATCTTCGCTACTATTACTAGATATACTATCCGTTATAGCCGCAGTTTTCACATGCTCCATTGCTGTGTTATAAGCCTGAGTTTCTTGCTCGCTCATATCAGTTCGAACATCGTGACTATTAGATGCAGTAATACCTCCGCTTGCTTTTAAACCGGTAATGTTACCAAATGGTATTCCTGCTTCTAAAGAAAAATTATTAGCGGTTGTTTTAATATCACCAACAGATTTGCCTTGATTAGTCGAAGAATTAGTGCTAAAAGCATTTCTAAGAGCTTCTTGATCCGCTAGAGAAACCACACTAGATGAAGCGCTTCCATTAGAAAACTTCTTTGCCAGATCAATTGCCTGTGATTCCACAAGACTAGCTATATTTGTCTGACGCTGAGTAATGCTTGTCATATTATTTTGACTATTCGCTAGATTTTTTGCTGCTACAGCGCTATATGATTCAGCTCCATTGATATTAGTACTCAACTGATCGACATGTTCATTTAATACTTGATATTTTCCATCAGCAGTTTGCATAATTCTTATTGCACCATCATCTATAACTCCACCACCCATTAACAAACTAGGAGCAAGGTTTTGTTGGCCTTTAGTTGCATTATTATGCGATACTTGTCGCATGGATAGGTTACCATCAGCCATATTACTACCAATGCTTGCGCTTGCTCCAACATTAGCTAAACCTCCAGCAATGCTAGATAACGCATATGGACTACCAAATACAACGGCAAAACTAATTAGTGGAGTCGCTGATATTAATGATTGTACAGTAGAATATTTTAGCATAATTAATTCTGTAAAACCCGCCTGGCCTACCAAACTTAATCCACTCTCTCCCCAAGCACCAATACTATCCTTGAGCTGTATCATAGCTATACAGTGAATTATTGTATAAAATATAGGCCACGTTCCTACCCAAATTATTAATTTAACGCCTGTGACTATGTATGTCCATCCAACTGGCAACAGTGCAAAAGGCAATATTATTACAAACAACATAACTACTAGAGCCATCATAGTTGGTTGTATAGCTGAAGGAATCATAGCCTCTGCCATTTCTCCACCAACAATAGACCCCATTGCTTGCTGAAACATACCGCGCGTAGCTTGCATTTTTACTAACTCAGGGAAAATCCTTGTATGTCCAACTTTTTCACGCCAATCATCATAAGATTCCCGATTTGCATTAAGCATCATTGCTTGCTTCATCCATTTATTAATCTTATATTGTCCTTGCTCTAGATATTTAAAAATATCAGATGTCATAGCCGTGATTCTTTGATTCATCTGATCTTTATTACTACTAGACATACCAATAGCCGCGCCAAATTTACTCAAAAGCTCCGGTTCTCTACTTGCTGCAGTGACTTTTTCGTTAATTATTTTCCCAGCCTCAGTACAGGTCATAAATCCTCCATATGATCCATCATTATTGGTCATCTTTATCCCAAAACATTTAGCAGGGTACTTCTCTAAATAGCTCAGCAAGTCCTTGGCTTTAATTGCCTTCGATCTATGACCACCAAAATTGCCAATCACATATGGTTTCATATAGCATTGGCGTAAATATTCTTTGGCATTTCTCAGTAATATAGGATCACTAATTTGTACATCTCTTAATTTAGCCGTAGCCTTAGCACCATATAGTATACCTGATGTTGAAGACCTATTCATCTTAGCTGGCATCATAGTGTCTTCAATAAGCGCTGATACATGATGAGAAAAACTTGAAGAAAGATGGGTAAAAAATGCAATACCTACAGGTATATTATCAATTTTTATAGGTGCAGTTTTTGTTACTTCATCCTTTATCCAAACTGTAGTTTTCGGAGAAAATAAAACTAAAAAAACTATCATTGAGGGCATCATCCAATGAGTCCCTATAAGACCAAAATCACCTTTATAAATTGCTTTTATACCTGCATATATACCACCAAGGGTCAATGCAGTAGTGCCAACTGGAGTAAGATAGGTATTGTTGGATTTAAACAACATCGCAATCGCATTAAATACACTGACTAGTAAATCACCGCCACCATATGTATAAATTATATAGTCCATATTTAACTCCTTTCTCTTGCTATTATGTGCTTTTCTATTAGTTCAGCCCTTGCATTAATCCGGTCTGCATCACTCATTACCTTACCCCACTGTAGATTCACAAAATCACTAAGCCTGTTGAGGCTAGACTCATATTCAATAAAGGTTTTATCAACTATTTGCCTTGGTTTTAAATACTGCACTCCTCTTCTAAGTGTATTTATGTATTCATTCATATAATTCATTAGCATATAACGAGCTACTACCTCACTTGAGGAATCAAGTATTGCTATGCCTGTTGAAGCTTCAAGTGTAATATGATCAAATATTGGAAACCCATGTCCAAGTGAATCTAGAAACCCCTTTTCTAGATCAGAAAATTCAGATGTTTGCTCTTGCATCTTTGACTTTAATTCTTTCAATCGCTTTTTTGCCATCCCTGCATAAGATTCTTCTTTGCTAATATTAATATTATTATTTATCGTAATATTTAAACAATCTTGATCGTTACAACTATAAATAGCAGCACCTGAGCCTCCATTAATATAAATGTTTAAACTTTTTTCATCCTGAGCAAGAGATGGGTATGTAATAACTTCACCGTCTTTCATAACAATTGTACCAGTCATAGACATCAAAGGTCCGTACATATCTTTTGGTATCTTCACAAGATCCGCCACTTTAATGAATAAATTCGCATCATTCATCACTATTCTATTATCTTTCCCCTTCATCTTTGCCTCTGATTTTTTTAAATCTGAATGAGTACGGCATTTTTTGCGCTGCCCTCCTAAATCTACTCCTTCCTCTGCAAGCATTTCACTACATACAGTGTCATACATGGCGCTCTTTTCAGGTAACGCTGCTGCAAATAATGCCTGTGTGGCCTTACAATGACCTATACCAAATTGATTTAATTGCATTGTTAGGTTTCTTAAATCTTTTAAAATTGTCTCTATCTGAGGAGCATAAGTCTTTAACCCTAAATGAAACGCATAAGTTGGAGCTTGAGCTCCTATGTTTTTTGCAGCTGTTATAAGCTCAGGCCCTGATATCATTGAAAATGAACCTGCATGCGCATCAATACCATTACAACCCGTGCTTAAAGATGGTGGTGATATAGAAATTGGCTGAATTGCTGTACTTTTAGTACGAATTGATGCACCGCCACCGCTATAATATCCTGCTGCTGCATCCTGGTAATTACCTGGGTCTGTAGTGTTAATATGCAAATTCTTATACACGTCTTTAAGGCCAAAACCACTAGCCTGACTATTGCAGAAACTAAACGAAACTGCAAAACCCATAACGCACAATGCTAACCTTGATATTTTTATCTTTGTTGTCAAAACAACCTCCTTATATGTTGATCTATTTTTTTGAGATTTAAGATAATTTGATCAGCGCTATGAATCCCTCTAGATATTGGATATACCTCCTTACCATCGCCTTTAACTAAATACAGAATTGGAGTTTCTCTATTGGGGTTAAAAATCAACATCTCTCCATTATCGCGAACTCCCTCTATACCATTAAAATCAGATCCATCTTTGTTTGATGCAAGCAATTGAAATCCATATTCCTGTGCAAATTCTAAAACTATCGGAGCAAAACTATGACAATGCGGACATTCTGGAGCTACTTGTAAAATTAATCCCCAATCTTGACTTAGTTTTTTTAATTTCTGAGATGTTTCTTTGCTTTCTACCTGCTCTTGTACGCGTATATGCATAATATTACTATGCTGCTTCATATCAGTGTACTGACTATCAAGCATGCCTATTGCCACTCGGCGCTCAGCATAAATTTGCGATTTATCAATCATTTCTTTTTCAACATCTAGCTCTTTTAATATGTTATCTATTGTAGGATTATCTAAAGCCTGTCTATGAGCAGCTTTATGCTTTTCTTGTAGCGCGCGAATATTTTTCTCATATTCAGGCAATTCCTTCGTGTCTTCAGGTTTTGATTCTTGCGGCTTATTGTTTTTTTTGAGATTTTTTTCTTTTGGTAAAATAGGTTTTTCATTATACCAATTATATCCTTCTAGTACCTGATCTTTTGCATAACAATTAGTAAAAACACCTAAAAACAAAATGAACAATGGAATGTATTTCAAACTTATACTTACTCTCATCTATACCTCACAAACTTTGCTGGGACTGAGTAGTATTACTCATGCCCTCTTGTTGTATTTTAGGCATTTCAGGCAATTTACCTGGAGTGACTTTAGGAATGATATTAGTAATATTCTTATTTGCGTTACCCTTACCTTTACTCAACAAGGAATCAAATAATTCATCCATATTAAATTTAGAAAAATCAATTCTAGAAAGCTCCTCTAAAGTAAGTGGTCGACAATCTGGATTTTCAGAACTGCCCCAGCCTATACCTAATTGAGCCCTACCCTGCTCATGAAAAACACGTGCTAATTTTGAACTAAAACAACAATATTTTGTTTTTTTTACCGTACATTTTCCAAGAATTTTGTCATGACAATATGTTCCTACTCTATGACACAAGCCTTTATCACGCTTTAATGCTAGCCCCTTTTCTTCTCCACTACATTCACAAAATATGCCTTTAGCCCAACCCTTCATTGAGGCGCAACAATTAATCACAGAACCTATAATCTTCTTGCACCCTTCAGATTTACCAGGGAAAACGGTAATTGGATTTACACATACACCATTTTCTTTGGTGCAATCCTTGTTTGCTTCATTTAAAGCTGCAAGATATCCAACATTGGAAAAATTATTATTTGGTATAATAATAGGAGAGTAACAATCACCACCAAGGCAATACATATCTGAATCAGCAGCCGCAAAATTTAATTCCTTTTGTTGTTTACCTGCGCATAAATAATTACGCTTCCAGCGTAGACATAATTGACCTATTTTGTGCTCGCATTCAGATTCACCAAGCTGACAATCTTCTTTTATTAATCGCTCACATCCATTTTTAGGCTCAGATTGACAATGATAAATAATTTTTTGTTGCCAACAAGGGCGCGTTACTTCATATTTTCCTAAAAATACTTTAACACCGCTTTTAAGACAAACCCGTTCCTTCTCATAGCACTCATTACTCTCCACCATTTGCTCAGCAAATTCATTCACTACCTGCCAAGATTCGCCTTTTTCAACTAGTCTTTGCAACTTTTCTTGTGATATATAAGTATATTTAAACCTATAATTATCCCAAACCCATCTCCAGGCATCTCCTACTGGACTCATACCTCCTACTCCGTTTCTACCAAATGGAAAAGAAATTCCATTATCAATATTTTCAAGTGGAATATTTAAATGTTTTGATAAAAAGATTCGCCAGCCATGACTATTCTGATGAATATACCAGTGATGTCTTTTTTTATATTGTTTTTCCGAATAACCAAGATGCCTAGCACCATGATAAATCCTGCCTCCATTTATATCTACTGTTCTTGGTTCTCTTTTTAGAGGACCTAAATAATTTTCCTCCTCTACCTCTAAATTCAGTTCTTGAATCACATCAACATCAAATTCTACCCCTTCCGTACAACTTGTATTAATTTGCTCCGTAGTTGTTTTTTCGCTATAACCTAACTTACCACCTCCTGTTGCAGCCATCGGATCATTTTCGATAACAGCAGCATCTTTGATTAACTTATTATCTGCATTCAACTTATGCTCTTCTATAGCATTTATCTTTTTCTCATCTGAATCTTGTAATAATTGGCCAAAATCACTATTACGCAATACGTCACTGCCCTTATTTTCTAAATCACCATTATTTAAATTTTGTAAGTGCGAACTATCAGCATTACGATTAGAAAAATTATTGATGTTATCCTTAGCATCTGGATTACCTAACTGGTTCTGATTTTGATACATACTTCCTTGTTGAAAAGCTGCTGAATTATTATCAGCTAGAACAAGAAAAGCCTCAAAAAAAGTCAGATATACTATTAGAAATAATAATAAAAACCTAGTTGATCTCATTTTATAACCTCATCAGCATCCATCATTTCTAAGGCCTTCTTTAAAGAGATATGCCCATATATTTTACGCGCCGAGCCATCTTTATTAATAACAGCTATTGCTGGTACTTGTTTTATATCTAATTGCTCAAATAAATTTGAATTAATATCAACATTGATCTTAGCTTCTTGGATTTTAGCTTTTGTCTGGGCAAAGCGATTGCGCCCATGCTTTTGACCAACTAATCCTCTAATTACCAACTTTGCTCCCATAGCTTCTGCTTCTTTGAAATAACTATGTAATGATTCTTTATTTATTGAAAAAGAAACAAAAACATAAGTACCTGGAGCTAATGGTGAACCTAGTTCTTCTGTTTGCTGCACTTCAGATTCTGCTTTAGCTACACCCGCCATCAATATAATTATTACAAATAATATTGATTGTATTAGTGCTATCACCAATAATGCTTTTATTGTTTTTTTATGTTTGTGCATCTTTATTATCCTAAAATTTTTCTTCCCGATGTTGTCTATGTTATTCAACAAGCTTAACTAACAACTGCTTTATAGAAGGCAGCAATCCCGTTTTCTCCAAATTAAAAATCCAAAATCTTCACCCCAAATAGGAAACTCCTTCCCTGCCTGCCATAAAAGTTCTGTCTGACCAATACGCTTACATGAAATTATTTCTGGAATTGGAAAAGTCATTTGCATGCGATATTGGCTCTTTTTTATCACCGGCATTGGATATTTCCCGCACATACCAGGCGCACCGTAATAGCCCCAAAGCATTAATTGTCGGTGCATCTTGGCCATGAACTTTGATACAGTAAGCTGCGCACTACCAACTCCTCCATTATGATAGGATGTTGTACCGCTTAAAGGATAAAATCCACCCTGACACCCAGCACACCAAAACATCCAATCGTTTGATAGTCCAACACTAGACATCAAGCAATCAGCTGTACAAGCAGCAATAGCGATTTGATTTCCAAATAACAAAGACTCGGGATTGATTATTGTTGACTTAATGTCATCGCCCCAAAGTGGATCAAACTCTGTCATATAAGCAAGATCTACTGAGGACATCTCAATACAAACAAAATCTAATAATAGTTCTAACCAATAAAGTACTGGATATGTATACCAATGAACGTGGTAGAATGACCCATCATCATCTTCCTTAACTCCTCTTTGCGGTGTTGTACCAAGTGTAATACCTCCAAGACCAACCATACACATTGGTGCTTTAGTTACATCAACAAGACGCACAGGCTCCCAGAATCCAATTGGTACACCTGGAACTGGGACTGGAAAACCAGGCCTTGGACAAACGCAAACAGGCAGAGGAGATAAAGGTAACTCTGGTGGATCAGTATTAGGACCACCTCTTACTACTTCTACCCCAAGAACAGTAATTGGAAATAAACAACTCCAACAAACATCAGTAATAGGATTAACGATTCTGCCTGTACAGCCAACTGCTGCTGAGTGTGCTGAATTATGCAGAGTACAAATAACTAATAATGCTAATATATGAGGTTTAATATTTTTTACAGAGAACTTCATATTTTTACCTCTCTGATCTTCAATAGCAGCTTCTCTTGTTCAATAATTGCTGGAACAGCTTCTATTTTAAATCGATGGCACATAATACCACCTTGGTCAAAATATACGGGGCGTTTTATTTGTTTGCTTAAAGCAATTGGTGCACCTTTAGTTAGTACAATTTTTCCTGTCACTTTTTGTGCCCACTTAACCTGATCTTCATCAGTTCCATCAATAAAAACAAGTGGCTCTCCCCATTGTAATTTTTCTAAAGCATTAACTGTCGTCCCCGCTTTAACAATCATTCTGCCTTTATCATCAGTAATATCAGTATGTTGTGTGTAGCTTGGGTTATAAGTCCAGCTACGGTTTATTTCTGCTTTTTTTATGTTTTGAACCGGTGTTGGATTCAGCACTTTAGACGTTGCCTTCTTAGTGAATTCTTGTTGCAATTGCTCAAGAGTTCCATTTTCCTTAGCTATCTTTAATTTCTCCATAATTTCTTCTATAATAGATGGCTCTGCTATATCAAAAAGATGACCATGAACCCCATAATCAGTAATAAATGATTGCTTATCTTCCTTTGTTTTCTCTTGGGCAAAGGATATCGAGGGGGACAAAACGAATAATCCTAAAATCATTACAGTAAAACTTCTTATAGCAACTAAACTATTACGTTCCCGCATTCTGACCTCTATCTTCAAGTATAGAATTAATAGAAGCAGCCAAGCTTAAACCTTGAGCTCTGTAATCTGCAATTAATTGCTTGTCTGTAGCATTAGTACTCATTAAAAGTAGAGTAAATGGATCTATACGCAACTGGCAAATATCTCCATTAATGCCCGGGCCCCAAAGAGAAAACTCACCATATTCACCACGCTTTGAGTCAACAGATTGCATTCTACGCATACGCTCATCGGTTTCTACATAACTTTGCAATAATGGGATGCTTCGCATCTTAGATAAAGTATCTGTTTTTTGCTTCATGATAAGCTTAAAGGAAGCTCCTTCAAAAATACTGGCAGCATCCTCTCCTAATTTATAAAAATCAGTTAAAAGCTGCGTAGCTATAATCACAGAAGTATTATATTTTCTAACAATCCTAACTACCTCTTCTACAAATTTTAGTGTCAGTGGGTTTTTTAACGTTTTAGCCATTTCTTCAAAAACCAAAAGATTTGGCTTATTAGTCTTCCCTTTAGCCATAGTATTATTAATGTGTGTAATCATAATCTGAGTTACCACTGCCATTAAATCTGGAAAATTTCTCAAATGATCAGTCTCAATAACTACTATATCTGCGTTCAAAGTTACCTCTGCTTCACCTGCAAAAAAACCTCCATAAGAACCTTGCCCCGTATAATTAAAAAGCATACGACCTAAATCATTCGCTACTGAGTTATTTGTTTGATTAAGTAACCAGTCAGCTATATCGTCTATTTCAGTTTTTGACCCTTTATTATCCCAACATTCTTTTAATGCCTTAGCTAAATTTGTTTGCTGTAAATCACTAGTACCATTCTTTGGAGCGGCCATAGTTGCAAGTGTAATAGGAAAGCTTGCTAAAAAATCAGCTCTTGCTTCAGTTGATAATTTATCATTACCAGTAGGTACTTCTGAAAAAGGATTTATAGATACTGGATTACTTGGATCAAACTCAATATAACTGCCACCTAATACCTGACAGAGATTTTTAAAACTTTTACCATAATCAAGAACAAAAACTTTGCCTCCAACACCTAAAGTCGATAACATCTGCTCTTGCATTAGAACTGATTTACCACTACCAGAAACTCCTACTACTACTGCATTGTAATTTTCCAATGCTCCAGAAGCACTAGCCAAATGCGGAGTTAATTCACTTCCAAACTGCGAGAAATATTTTAACTGGCCTCTCTTTCCCGTAAGTAGTAATCCAGGCGCATTCAAATCACCTTTATATTCCCCTATAATCGGTAATAACGCCTTACTTTCACCAGAAACAGTTTGTTTGCCACGTCCAATACTACTAAGCGCTAAACCTACTCCACCAATCTTTTTTCCAAATCTCTTATTCTCAGATTCAACCATAGACATAGGCATAGAGCACAAAACATGAGCTAAATGGTCGTATCTAGTATTAATGAAATTCCAACCATTACGGCGCATCATTGAGCTGTATGTTTTTGCAGCCTGTTTAACTTTTTCTGTTTTGCCCTTTAAAATAACATTAGTATGAATATGTACCATACGATCACCATTCTGTAATGATGCTACTGCTCCTTCCATATCAGCATTTTCCTCGAATAAATCAGGAAACCATTTGACCATACCAGCTTTTATGTTTTTTTCCAAAGTTTCTCTCTTCGCAAAAGCCTTGGCTCTAGATAATGATTGATTTTGTAAAATTAAAACACCCACATGAATCAAATAATCTGTTTCAATATATTCTCCTCTTCTAGCTTCACATCCTAAGAATAAATCCATTAAACCTAAAGACCATTGAGCTGGACGGTCTTCCGCGTCTAATGCAATAAAAGACTCCCCATCTTTTAAATGCATGATTTCATTTTCTTCTGATAACAGAAAATCACCTGGTAGAATTTGTTCAGCCAAACTTGCATGAGGATTAATGATCAAATCACCGATAGACTCTTTGCCCCAAATTTTATGTAGTACTGACAACAAAATATTTGCATTAACATCATCAGTCCATAAGCCGATACTTTTAAAAGTATTTTTTAGAGACTCCCTTCTTCTCTCCATTGCTAGTAAATCTATGTTACCCCCCGGAACAGTAACTGAAATCAGTAAATGGGAGTCTTTAACAACTCCTTCATTTCTAGCTTTTTCTTGAAAAAAATCACACCGACGCTGTGCAAGTTCCTTATATATTTCTCCTTTTCTCTCATTTTTCCAGCGATTTAATAAAAAACTAATATTGCTCGAACCAATCATTAATATTTGGATTGATGAACCATCTGGTAAGTTATCAGTATTAGAAATAAAATCAGCAATTTCACTTTCTGCTGTTAAATCTGCTCCAGGTAATGGATTTGCTATTAGAACAAAGCCAACACTGCCTCGATTAAAGAATAAACCACTCTCTTCGTCATAAGATTCATAAACAAAATGAGGAGATAATCTTTCTCTAACAAAATCAGAATGTATATTTTTAGCCATTAGTACAGTAACCTAAACTATCATTATTATTGTTGTTGTTTTTTTCTTTTTTTATTCTCAACTTGTTGTTTTTTAATGGCTTGCATTTTGGCTTTATAGCATCTGGGCCAAACATTCCCTGATCTGCCATCTTAGAAACTTCATATAAGGATTTACATTTTAGTCCTTCCTGTATCGGACAATCAAAATCCTTTTTGTAAGGCCAAAGAGCACAGCTACTAGTGATCATCGACATTACTACTAATAAAATTATTTTTTTAAAAACCATCATTTGTACCCCTTCCTTCAATTCCTTGATTCATTTGTTGTAATGTTTCGTTTAAAGCATCTGTTCCATAGTTAGCATGTTGTTTATTTTGCAAAGTATTTTGATTAAAATTACTATCTGGAACTTGCTGATTATCTTTTGAAGAATCCGATTCGCCATTTAAATCAACCCCATGCTGGAACACAACATCTACTTCTCTACCTGAAGCAACTGCTATTTGTGGTGACATAGAATTAAATCTTTCCATAACAAAATCAGCCATTTTAGAAAATGCATTGCCAGCACCACTAGCTACACCTCCTTTTAATTGATCTACACTTGAAAGAGCATTTTGCTGTCCACTAATTGGCGATACTGGAAAAACACTTTTAGTAGCTTGGTTTTCTAAAAATTTACTCATCCCACCAAGAACACCATTTAGCATAGCCATACGCATCATATCGGAAGATTTATCAACTACAGTGCCTTTGACTCCATATCTCCCATCTTCTCCAACGATCCACCCCTTAACTGGTCTTTCAATAATTTCTCCCTTATAGTTCTCTAAGCTTAAAGTTTGCAAACGACACTTAGCTCGTTCACTCGATAAGTCACCACTACAATCGCCAATTAATATGGCTTCTTTGATTTGCTCGGTTTTCTTTCCTTTACTAAAGATACCAAAATCAGTTAAACGTAACATTATTGGTTCTGGATTTGATTGAGAATTACTACCAGTTCCTACCACTACACCAGTCATTAAAACAGCTCTAGCAAAGCTTCCTGAAGTAATATATTCCTTGATATTCTTTTTCTTATTACTGTATTCTTTGCTAAAACCACCAAGGGATTTTTTCTTTACTAAAACATAATTACTTTCATTGGCCTTTATTGGATTACTACGTGATAAGCTTTCTTCTAGTTCTTTGCGCTCCATAAGTTCCTTTTGCTGAACTAGTAAAGCCTTTAACTCCTCAAATTCTTTTTTTATCGTTGCAATCTCAGAATTTTTACTTTCTTTGATCTCTTCTAATTTTGTACTGAAATCTTTATTAGAATCTACAACCGCCTGCTCTACCTTTGCGGTCCACACATCACGGGGATCTACTGCCTCCTTTACCCCCGTCATGTGATCTTTTTCTTCCTCGAATTCTACGCTCTCATTAGATAATTCGTGCTTCTTAACTGACTCCCCTCTGGAAAAGACTAAAGATGAGATTAAAACAAAACCAATAACCCCAGCTATTAATATAGGTTGCTGCCTTACTTTTAATAAAACATCTCTATATTTTTGCATTATTCCAAGGTTGGATAAAATATTTTTTGCTTCCTTGTTATTATTATCTAGCATGATTTAATCTCCTATTCGTTAGATACTTAGTTTTAAATTATAGTTCCATTCCACCTTCAATCCATTGAAGCTGCAGACTTAAAGCTAGTGCAATAGCAATTATTATCCCTGTCAATTTAAGGTTTCCTTTAACTATTGACCAAATAGCTCCGCCAATTGTAGCTGCCGTTATTCCAATAGTTTTAAACTGGCCATTAGCTACTGTTTTTACCTTGTTCAGCTGATCTTCGAGATTAGCAGCAAGACTAAGTTCTGGCATTAAACACGCGATCAAAACTAAAGAACCAACTGTCATCATTGCGATAGGGCTTATGGTTACCTCCTGACTTCTCTGCCTATTGTCTAAATAATTTTGTGTTAGAGAGTTTACTTTTTTGGTTTTCTTGTTTTTAAAATTCAACATTTTAATCTCCTTTATTTGAATTAATTGACTCCAGATTATTTGCAATAAATTTTACAGGATCTGGATTTTTACCTGTAAAACGCAAGAAGAAATCCTGCGTTGTACCTTGTTCACCAGTGATAGTGGCATATATTGTTTCTACTTCGTTCTCTTCGGCATTTTCATCATTAACACTATCTTTTGGTACTAATAATAAATAACCTTGCTGGTGAATTTTGACTTGAATATTTTCTTGTGGGTAAATAAACACATCTGTAATGCGTTCATTATCAATATATAACCTAGTATAGCCATACTTAGATATAGTTACTTCTAGGGACTTGTTAGAGTTTAATGCGTATATATTGCTTGGTGATTTCGTTAAAGTTTTTTGGACTGTTTTTGTAGAAGAGATCTTTTTATTATCAGTACTCAAGTCCTTGAATGAAGGCTCTATTAATATTGAATTTCCTCCCCCATTACTCTTGTGCGTTGATTTAATACGATTACAAGAACAACCACTTAACACTACCATAGCCACTAATACCGACGTTAATTTTTTTGCATAATTCGCATTCATAATTTTTCTCGTTTTAATTATTTGTCTTGAGCATCTAACTTATTGCAATCTTCAATGTTATTGAGCAAGATTAAGCCCCTTGAGGTTTCTCTATAGGAGATTAAGTAACTTTTTTCTAATGCAACTTTCTTCTCAGAACCCGCAAACCAATAATGCAAAGTACCTTTGATAATTACTCCATCCTTAGCAAGTTTTGCTTCCTTAACATAAAAAACTGAACTAGCATTATTGCTTTTGATAAAAGCTAGTTGTTCAGCAAAAAACTTAAGTAACTCCTTGTTACTAGAACTAATTTTTCTAATTTCAGCATGCTGTTCCTCTACTTCTTCTGGAGAAGTTGTAAACATTGCCCTAGCGATACTACGAGCCCAGGGCTTTAAATAACTTGGATAAAGCTTGGTATTAGAAACTTCCATTTTATTTTCAATATTATCGCTTGGTATTAGCACCCATTTTTCTTCTTTATCTACAAGCGATAAAGCAAGTATTAAGCTAAGTACGCTCAGTACTACCACCGATAATAATAAATATTTGTTGTACTTAACGACTTCTTGCAACGAGCTGGTTTTCCATTGATGATTCATTATAATTAACGCCCTACTTTTTCTTTATTTAACATTTGTGGATATTGACTTGGTGCTTTTAAAAATCCTTTGGCTATTAAAAAACTCTTGATTTTAAAACTCTGTGCTAAGCGTTTGTATTTCTTGAAGGACCAGCATAAAAATAATCCGCCTAAAAAAAAGAAAAACCCTAAGCGAATATTACTACTATTGATCAAACAAATTCCAGGTAATATGCCGATTAGAGATACCACCCATTCATCTACTGTTAAGCCAAGATATTTTAATGGCCTTGATACGGACCAAAATAAACGTTGTTGATTATTACTCATCACCACTCGCCATTTTCCAATATTCTCTTACAAATATTGTCTGGGTTAATAACGCAGAATTCTTTACCATACAAAGAAGCTACAAAGCCTAAAGCAACAGCGTTTTTTTGTTTTATGCCTAAAGTTTTTGTAAATAATTTTGCAAAAACAGAACAATGAATTCCCTCTCCCATTCCTTTAAAATGTAAGCCTCTAACTTTGAATAATATTTGTGTTGTTGTGAGTTTTTTTAAAACAGATAGGTCTGCAATTGAAACCTGATCTGTGTGGTAAAGAACAATATTTATAGTATCTGGATTTTTTTGTTTGTAACGAGGCAGAGCTAAAAAATTAGCTGCTTCGATTATATTAGTATTTATGTTATTTGATACTAATGCTTTCTGAATAACCTTCGCCGCTTCATAATTGCATTGAGCATCAGAACCAACTATTAAAACATTGTCTTTAGCTATATTAGTATTATCTGTAATACCAATAGAATTCAGAAGTTTTATTAAAATATATTCTTTATTTTGATTGTTTTTATTAGAACATCCTAAGATTGGAATGAAAGATGGAGTATTTAAATTGCAAATTGCAATATTATTGTGTATATTCATTTTTACCTCAAAGTTGGTTATTAATTAATTTTGTTGGTGTGTCCAGTGGATATTTATGACTCTGAAATCTTCTATATCCACTGGGTTTTTTATTATTTATATCATCTTACTTTTATTATTTTATTGTTTTATATTTTTGTAGCAACAAATCCTATATGCCCTTTGCCTTCATCTGGCCAAGAATCAGTAGGATAATCAAAATAATTTATTGTTTCTATTCTAAAGCCATGTTTCTTTAATAACTCTTCTAACTGTTCCTTATAAAAACAATTTAAAAAGCTTGCAGCATACTCATCATGCACTGAATCAAAGTCATTATAAGTTGCCATACCAGGCCAAGGCTCATTGTTCTTGATTCTTTCCTGAAAAATCTTACTCATTTTGCCTTTGACACAAGAATGGAATATAGAGCAATTAGTAGCAATAAACTTGCCGCCTGGTATTAACCAGTTCCAAATTTTACCTAGACCTTTTTCAAAATCTTCTCCTTCAAGAAAATGAAGTATTCTAGAGGCCATAATACTATCAAAAGATTCACTTTGAAATATTACTTCATCTGGAAACTTACCTTGATAAATATATAAATTATCTAGATACTCTTTTGGTGCATCTATTACTACTGCTTCAAGATGTTCTTTACAGATATCAACAGAAACTACCTTAGCACCAACTTTTAGGGCTTGATGAGTCAACCATCCATAAGCTGGGCCAATTTCCATTACGGGTTTTTTTGCATTTTTTGCGGATTCCAAAAAGCTAGTACTAAAAAATTCAAGCTCAGATTTCATATAACCATATTGATTTAAAGTAGGTATTTCGTCTCTTATCTGATTTGGCTTTTTGTGATCAGTTATTGTAGAAAGGTCAATTGAATTAGCAGCTATTCCCAAAGGAGTAATTATGCTATTTACTCCTGCAAATCCTTTTTGTTTAATTAACGCTTCTTTGGTCATTTTTATACTAAATATATTTTCTATATAAAATTAGTATATTTCACTTTTTTATAAAAAAACACCCCCCAAATGGGGGGTATTTTGGTTAATTCCTGTAAGCATTTTTTAACAAAAGTAATTAATGTTTTTTTGTTGGCTGGGCCAAGAAGCTTGCTAAACAACACATATAAGTTAATTATTTTTGTTTTTACATACAACTAACATTATTATCGAGCCAATTACACCTAATACTGATATTGAAGAAATATAAGCGCTCAAATATATAACATTATTTTCATATGATTTAACCAACAAAGAGCAAATCATTGGAGATGTTCCTCCTAATAATGCAGCCCCTACACTGTAACTAACTGCACCACAACTAAATCTACATTCTGGAGGGAAGACTTCTAATACAAATATATTTGCAACTACAAACACAAAAGACAATATCACTGCATAACAAACCGTAACCGTGTCTATCATTAGTGAACTTAGGTTGCTGCTCAGCAACGGCAATAAAAACAAGTCAAATATAGCTATAATAATACAACTAACTAGCATCATTTTCTTTCTATCAAATTTGTCTAATATCCACCCGACTAGTGGTATTAAACAAAACATTGATGTCACAAGAAATAAGCCACTAAAGCTATCAGGGTTTTTAGAATTTAAATAATTAGGGATAAATAATACAGCATAATAGAAATTAGCATTGCTAGTTCCTGACAAGAAAACTACCGCTAACATTTTAACAGCCTGCTTTTTAAAATTAGATAATAAAGGTATAGAAGCAGAAGATTTTTTAGAAGATTCAAAAATTGGAGACTCCTTTAATTTCAATCTTATAAAATATCCAACAAATGATAGTCCACTTCCTAATAAAAAAGCAAATCTCCAACTATATTCTGGTATACCTGGAATTTGAAGAGCTTTATTAACTAAAAATGCTAATATAACACCTGACACACAGCCGCTTAAAACAACACCTCCTACAATACCGATATTTTTTTTATTCACATGTTCTATTGCATAAATAATCGCACCGCAATACTCTCCTCCTACAGAAAGGCCTTGAACTATTCTAATCACTGCAATGGCGTAACATGACATTATCCCTATCGTTTGATATGGCGGTAATATTGCCATACATAAAGACGCTAACCCCATGAAAGAAACACTTAGAATTAATGCCGTTTTTCTTCCTCTTTTATCTCCTATTTGCCCAAAGATCATAGCTCCTAGTGGTCTAAAAATAAATCCTACTGCAAATAACGCATACGTCACTATCAACGCATTAGTTTCATCTAGAAAAGACAAATAATTTTTATGTATCGTTGAAGATAAAAATCCAAAGATTAAAAAATCATACATTTCTAATCCACCTGCTAAAAAACAAGAAATCATTACAGATTTTGGAAGCTCATTTTGTTTAATCATAATATCTACCTTTTCCTTTTATTTATTTTGATACTTTTTAATTATAATTTCTAATTCTTGCCTTGCTATTAATGTTAATTCTTCCTTAGTTTGGACGTTTACTTTATTCTTTAATGATCTTATTCGGTCTTTAATTGCAGCGGGTGATCTATTAACGGATTGTGCAATATGAGTTATACTACTTCCAAATTGAAGATAGTGTAAACACTCTATATCAAGAGGAGTCAATGTTATATTTTTTCCTTTATAGTTTATTATGATATTATTGAAGTGCTTATCATCCTGCTTAAAACAAGTCTTTATTTGAGACTGATTTAAACATGGTTTTTTAAAAGCATTCATTTGATTTGAAATTAAAATTTTCTTCAATGTGTTTTTGCTTTCATTTATGAATGATTGAAGTAACTCTATTTGATTCAATAACATCATAATAAACAATAAAGGAAAAAATATAACATTG
>JAQXDF010000058.1 GCA_029251475.1 Rickettsiaceae bacterium | reverse complement strand
ACAGCTAATCTATTAGCTAGGATTAGATTATTGAAAAGCTGCAAGGCTGCCGACATTCCTGTAACAGTAATAATTAGTCCAATTATACCATTCATAAATGCTCCAGAATTAGCCGAGATTCTAAAATTAGTTATAGAATATACGAATAGAATAAAAATTGATTTTGTCTCATTAGAGGAGTTTGAATTGATTGAAACCAATTTATTACCATTTTATCTAACGATAGAAGAGCAGAAATTATGTCGTACATATGTCAATAATTATTATGGGATAATTTCTTTGATAGAAGAGGAGGAGCAATTTATTGATCGATATAATGAATGTATAGCAAGCTTAAAGAAGCAATTCAAAATAAATAATAGAACTAAAAAGCTGAACATCAGCATGCACAAAAACACGAAATCTTTACAAAGGTGTTTCTTTTGATCTCCACAAGTCTTAAATTGATAATACTTTTAAAATCAACCACTTATAACACCTATGGAGCCATCTACACGATTTATTATTATTATTTCTTTTGTAATGTTGCTTGTAGTCATTCAAATAATTCAGAAACAGAAGAGTGATCTGGATAAACATTACAAGGGAAAATTCCTTGATTGGGAGGATAGATTCTTTGAGGAGCAGACACAGTTTAAATCCTTCAAACAAAATATGTATTCAGATTCTAAGCCTAAGCGGAGTAAAGGATCTATCAAAAGGTTCTTCAGCGCAGATGATGATGAGCTATAATTAAGTATCAAATAAAGGAAAAGCCAGGTAGTAATATCTGGCTTTTTTTGTGTCTAGTCGATAACAGGGTAGTGTAACATACAATGTTTTTGCTTTAATTATTCGGGAAGGATCTGTGCAGTAGGCCACGGGAGTATAAGTAATGGCAATAAACGCCTCAATTCCTATTTAACATAATATAAATTATAGGAAAAAAGAATACTTATTGTTTTATATAGTTTATTTGGTCTAATACCTCAAATCACTTGAAAATGAGGTGTTTCTAGAATCTCTTACACCGGTATTCATACAGATAATAAGGTTTTATGCGATTCTAGAGCCCTTCATATATATCCCCTATAAGCCTTTATAGTGCTTAATTAAGCTGTGCGCCCCAACAATCATTGTATTTCATATTGGATAAGACTAGCCGTGCATTGCTATATAAACAAGGATCTATTGAGTTAGACTAGCCATTTAATTAGATGATCTACACGCCACACGAATATGAATCTAAGTCTCAATATTACTTAGCATTCTTAAAGCTATAAGCATCTATACCGAGTTAATTCGAAATGTCGGCTGGAATCCTAACCTCTTATAAAGCCTAACATTATGCAGTAATCCTTGCAGCATAACGACCTTTACAGATGTTGCTTAAATAGCTAATAAACAATGTTTTATAAATAAGACAGAAGGCAGGGTGATACATAAATGCCTATATATCAAAGACCTGCATGTATCTATAGTTAGTATAGAAGCAGACTGGACTGCAAAGGAATCTATGGTAGGTCAAGTAATCCCTATGCTTCTAACAGGCTATATACATATTAAA
>JAQXDF010000055.1 GCA_029251475.1 Rickettsiaceae bacterium | reverse complement strand
AACAGTGTTATCACCTCAAGAAGAAAAAGATCTAGAAGATGAGATGGATGCTATAATCTCTAACGAATATAGTGCGGGAGCAAGAATTGCAGAATGGTATGACTGGTAAAAAATACACTCAAGAAGAGTTGTCCACTCAAACAGCGTTATCACCTCAAGAAGAAAAAGATCTAGAAGATGAGATGGATGCTATAATCTCTAACGAAGATAGTGCGGAAGCAAGAATTGCAGAATGGAGAAGTTCGGCAAAGACAAAAGTAAAAGGTACTGCAATCTAATCGCATAACGAATATAACATTTATTATCTTTTATCTAATCATATTGAAGTCATTCATCTTGCTTAAAAACCAGGTGAATGGCTTTTTTTATTGAGTTATTTATAAATAAATAACTAGATCTCTTATAAATTTAAGGCCAAGTTCGAGAAGTAAATTTACATTTTAAAATAGGTGTAATGTATAGTAAATTACAATGAAGACTTGCGATTAAAGTCATCCTGAATTGAATTGACTGATCTAGATTTCGGGTTAAACCAGGAATGACTCCGCAGCTTATTGTGTAAAATAAATCTAAGCTTTCTGAGCAACGCTTCATTGTAAAATACTATAGCTAGGCTAACCAACAAATTGTTCCTTGATGACTCTATCTTCAAAAGTATGATGACCATCAAATAAAATTTGAAGAGTATGTTTTTGGCTGGCTTTAATGGTTACGGATTTTATGTCTTGAAACTCATTAAAGTCGGCTACTGCATTTACTGGTCTTTTTTCATGATTCAATATATCAAACTGAATGGAGACGTCAGCGGAAAGCAGGGCTCCGTTCCAACGTCTTGGTCTAAAAGGGCATATAGGAGTAAGGCACAGAACCTTAGATGTTAATGGAACAATTGGTCCACCCGCAGATAAGTTATATGCGCTGCTCCCAGCAGGGGTCGAGACTAAAGCCCCATCGGCAGCTAATTCAAGGCGCTCAATATCGTCTACACTAATCTTAAACTTAATTGCCTGGTTCGTTTTCCTAAATATTGAAACTTCATTTATAGCAAGCGCATCAAAGCTTTGGTCATGTATATTTACGGCATGCATTTCAAGAGGATAAAGATTAGTTATCTTCGAGTTCTTGAGGTTGTTTAAAAAGTCATCCATATGTAGTTCGTTCATCAAGAAACCAACGCTACCTGCATTAATTCCATAAAATGGAATATCAAGATGCATGTAATTATGCAAAGCATGAAGCATGCTGCCATCGCCGCCTATAACTATAATAAGGTCAGATTCCTCGGGTGAATAGCTTCTGAAAATCTTTTTCAAAGAGCTGGATATATTGTCCGCTTCCGCTGATCCGCTTGAAATTACTGCGATTCTTTGTGTTTTAAAATTTTGTTCTTCCATAGTAAATATATCAGATGATTTAAAAATAGTACTATAAATGCCGATGCAATTACGTCACTTGCAAAATGCCCTCCTGCTATAATACGAGATAATCCTACAAAGCCCCCAAGAAATAATCCAAATAGATAGAGTTGGGTGAAATATAGAGTGCCCACGACATAAGCTATAGCGCTTAAATAGAAGCTCATAGCCGCATGTCCAGAAGAAAAGGAACAGTTTGTTGCGCATTGGTCAGAAATAGCAAAAGCTGTGGAAAAGTCTTTCTTTCCGTTGAATTCTGTGATCTGTTTGGGGCGAGCGCGTCCAAAGTTTTCCTTTAAAAGGGAATTAACTACCAAGCCAGGTCCTATAATGGAAGTTATAAGCAAAAAAAACACACCGGAGCGAAGGAAAATCTTTAGGCTGCGGTGCTTAAGTATAATATAAATTGTATATAATGCGCAAATTCCAATAAAAATATTAGTTAAAACAGGGACTAACCTGAAAAATAACTCTACAAGAAACTGATTTTTATAACTAAAGCCATCTCCTGTAGTATAAAAAAAACTGGATATGGTTAAGTCCAAGTTGGGAAATAATACCAACGTAAGTGTAAAAATCCCAGATGTTACTAAAGTTGTATTAACCAACTTATTATTAATCATAGACTATGCCCGGATAATAGGTTATAAGTAATTATTCAAAATAAATTTAATAATATAGCAAAATAGATGTCATTCAACTTGAAAACATATAAAGACAAATTATTATTTGTCCCCCTAGGCGGTTCTAATGAAATCGGAATCAATGTAAATCTTTATCACTTGCAAGGTAAGTGGATCATGGTAGATTGCGGCAGTGGATTCGCAGATGAGCATTTACCTGGCGTGGACATGGTTGTTGCAGATGTTAGTTTTATCGAAGAGCACAAAAAAGATCTATTAGGTATAGTGTTAACGCACGCGCACGAAGATCATTTGGGAGCTATTCAATATCTGTGGAACGAGCTTGAATGCCCAATCTACACTACTAAATTTACAAAATGCTTTTTAAAGAGTAAATTGGCTGAATATTCTTTCTCTAAGGATATGAAAATCCATGAAATTGATCCTAAAGACAAGCTTGAGCTTGGACCATTCTCTATAGAGATGATAGGCCTGACTCATTCAGCTCCAGAAATGCAAGCATTAATGATTAGAACTTCTGTGGGTAATGTTTTGCACACAGGGGATTGGAAATTTGATCCAAAGCCAATAGTTGGTGAAGCTTCTGATAAAGCTGCTTTAAAGGCTTGTGGCGACGAAGGCGTGCTAGCTTTAGTTTGCGATTCAACAAATGTATTTAACGAAGGCGTATCTGGTTCTGAAGGAGATGTGCGTGAGAGTCTGGTTAAAATTATTGCTGAATGCCCTAAAATGGTAGTGGTTACGACATTCGCGTCGAATTTAGCACGTTTGGATACTATCATCCATGCTGGCCAAAAAGCAGGCAGAAAAGTTGCAATCACAGGACGTAGTCTGCATAGAATGCTAGCTGCTGCTCAAGAAAGTGGTTATTTGAGAGATATAGTGCCATTGATCGATGAAAAATCTGTGGGTAACTATAAAAGAGAAGAGTTGTTGATTATAGCAACTGGTTGTCAGGGTGAAGATAGAGCTGCAACTGGTAAGATGGCTAGTGGATCGCATCATTCTATTAAGCTTGCTGCAAAGGATACTGTAATTTTCTCTTCGAAAATTATTCCTGGTAACGATAAGAAAATATTCAGTCTATTCAATATTTTTGTCAAAAAGGGCATTGAAGTCATAACAGAAAAAGATCATTTCGTACACGTATCTGGTCACCCGGCAGTCGAAGAGCTAAAAGAAATGTACAAGCTAGTTCGCCCTAATTTATGCATACCAGTGCATGGTGAGCCAGTTCATATTCATGAGCAAGCGAAGCTAGCTAGAGCTAACGGTATTAAGCACGCTGTAGAAGTGGAGAATGGTAGTGTTGTACTGATAGAAAAAGATGGCTCGAAAATCATAGACAAAGTTAAAAATGGCTATTTGGCAGTTGATGGAAATTACTTATTGCCAGAAGATTCTCAAATTTTCAAAATGCGCAGAAGAATGCGCGAAGCTGGTATCGCAGTAGCTTCAATTATATTGGACGAAAAGATGAACCTTGCAACTGATCCAATTATTTCAGTTCCTGGTTTGCTGGATCATATAGAAGATGGCGAGCTAATTATTCTTATTAAGAATGAAATAGTAAAGGCATTAAAAGATCAGCGTAAGGCGTCAAAAGGCGTTTTGATTCACGATCAAATTGACGCATGTGTAAGAAAAGCTTTGCGTAGAATAATCAAGAATGAAACTAACAAAACTCCAATTATTCTTGTGAATATTAGGGAAGTGGATTAGAGTTTTATGTCCATTTTCTGTATTAAATTAGGTTATTATATTTAAGTTTAATCTATGCTACTTTGATTTTGCTATTACGTATTTTGAATAGTAAATCGTATAGTGGATTTAAGTTGTATTAGTTTAGTGTGAGGTATCTCTGTGGATGTATAATTTAATTTATATAGAATAAAATGTTAAGTGACGAAGATATCAATTTCTATTTAGCTGAGTTAAAAGAGTTAGAGCAGGAGCATAAAGAACTTAATGAAGTTATTGATGCTCCAGATGCTCTGGATAAGTTTTCAGAGTTTACTCTGCAGAAATTCAAAAAAAGGAAGCTTTTAGTTAAAGATAAAATTAAGCTCATAAAAAATATACTTATACCAAACAGGCTCGCGTAACATAATATTGTGGGTTGAAAATACAGGACAAAGCGACTTATTGATGTATAAGTGGTTTTGCCCGATGTAAATCTCATTACCAATTCCATTTCTGCGAAGTCTAGGGGCGCATCGATGAGTAGAATGCCGCCTAGTTTTTATTTTTAATATATCATCGCAATACTTCATTATAAATATTATAGAAGTCAAATTATATTGACAGTGATTAATTGATTGTCTATTGATATTCATAATTAGAATTTTATATAAGGGGTATTATGCATATTAGTATGGGGAGTGAATTAGTTTGCGGAAGTCTGAGCGCGGATTGTCCCATCACTGTAGACAATTCACGTGTAGTATTAAATAATAAAATAGAGGTGCAAAATTTTCTTACTATAGCTTTAACAAATGGTGGATCAATAACATTTGTATATAATAAAAAACAATATAAGGTGCAAAATGACTCTGCTTCATGTGAGGTATATGATGCAAAAGATCTTATAAGCCTTGTAAAAAATAAATCAAGTAAAGTTCTTGAAGTGGAAGTGTGCAAAGAAGATTTATTCTTAAACGCTATTGAAAAAGGAGAAACTAATACAGTAATAAAATTGATTAAAGAAGGGGTTGATGTTAATTATCAGAACCACCAGATGGATGATAGCCCTCTTGCAAAATCTGTAAGAAAAGGCAATATGGATCTGTGCCAGATTTTAATTAAAAATGGTGCTAATATTAATCATAAATCAATGATAGTTGCTATTAAAGAAGCTGAATCGAAGGATGATACAAGTATACTTAAATTAGTTGAGTTATATAATTCATCAGAGGAGTTAGTGTATGATGTTTTAATAGGAAAATCTGAATTTGATCAATCTAAGAATCTTCCAATAGATGGAAAGACATTAATGTCTAGGTGTAAATTGGTACTTGATAAAATATATGAGGAAAACCAGGATAGTCTTCCTGCAAATATTATATCAAGGTTCAAGTTAATAATACAAAAAGTATGCGAAGATACTATGTCTAATAATCAAGATATTATAGATTCTCTTCTGTATTTTAGTAATCAAGAAAAAGAAGAATTAGTAGAGTATAACAAAGAAGCTATTCAAAAAGAAGCTTCTGATCTTGAGATTGAATTAGAAAATTTATTATGGCCATGGGATATGGATATTGATGCTTGTATTTATCAACCTTTCGATGCAGAAGAAACCATATGTTTTGAATCAGCATTATGGAATATAGAAAATTAAGTTGTATTTCGACAAAATCATACTAGTTTCAGTCACTAGTCTTATAAACGGGTTCTATCGCAAATTTAGAAATAGAAAATAAGGGCTGAAACAGTTGCTCTATTCGCAACACACTCTAAAACATATTATTTTTTGGAAAGCCGTTTGGAGGAATTTTACCAATAGCTCCGCGTTTTGCACGCCAAGACATAATGTTTTGCTCGGTACGAGTTTTCGCTCCTAGGTTCCAAGAAAGACCTATATTAGAATCGAAAGTCTTGATATCACCAAGTGCTGCGTCGCGATATTTCTGTAAAGCAACTCCTTGCCCTCTCTTCATCTCGGGCACTTCATCCAGTGGGAATACTAGTAACTTACGATTAGTCCCGATGACAGCTATCATATCGCCTTCAAGAATCCTACAGAACTGGCATTTATTTCCAGCAGTTACATTCATAATCTGCTTACCATTTTTTGTAGAAGCTACCACGTCGTCGCTATTTACTATAAAGCCTTTTCCATTTGTAGATGCCAGCAATAATTTTTGACCAGCTTTGTGCGGGATGATAGTTACCACATCGTGATTTTCAATGTCCGTTATAATTTTAATGGACTCACCATGGCCTTTTCCTTTGCTCAAGTTATCAGCTAGAATTGTAAAAAATTTGCCACCCGTTGAACATACTAATATGTTCTCAGTAGTATAGGACTCAATAATATGTTCTTGAGAATCTCCCTCTTTATATTTTACGCTAGATAGATCGATATTATGCCCTTTAACTGAACGAATCCAGCCCATTTTAGAACAAATAACAGTGATTGGCTCTTTCTCAATGAATGCAGAAATATCAATAATTTGTGCAACACCATCCGTTTCTTCAAACATAGTTTTGCGAGCACCAATTTCAGTGTTTTGTCCGAATTTAGTTTGCACCATTTTTAGTTCGTTTTTTACTACTTTCCAAAGCTGACTTGAACTATTTAGTATTTTGCTTAAGTTCAAATGCTGCTTAACAAGTTCGTCATGCTCAGCATTAATTTGCTCTTCTTCTAATTTACGTAAGGCACGTAATTTAATGTTTAAGATGGCCTCAGCTTGTATGTCATTAATTTTAAACTTAGAAATCATCTCTTGTTTAGGATGATCTTCCTCTCGAATAATTCTTATTACTTCATCAATGTTTAAATAGGCCACTTTAAGAGCGTGAAGTATCTCTAGTCTTGCATCAATTTTATTAATTTGATATTTGGTCTTACGCAGAATAATATTTTGTCTATGTGCAATAAATTCTTGTAGAACTTCTAGAATATTCATCACCCTTGGAACTTTACTTGAGCTCAGAACGTTCATGTTCAGTTGCACCCTAGACTCAAGAGCAGTTAACTTAAATAATGACTCCATAATAGTTTCAGGTGAACAAGTTCGCACTTTGGGCTCAATTATGATTCGTATAGTTTCTGCTGATTCGTCCCTGATATTTCCAATTAGTGGTATTCTTTTATCCTTTAAAAGAGTCGCTATATGTTCAATTAGTTTTGATTTTTGAACCTGATAAGGAATTTCTGTTATAACAATTTGATATAAGCCATGACTAAAATCTTCTTTCTCCCATTTCGCTCTAACTCTAAAGCTACCTCTGCCAGTCTCATAAGCATTGTTAATAGCAGACTGGCTATCTATAATAGTACCACCAGTCGGGAAGTCTGGGCCCTTGATAAATTTTAGCATATCAGAGCAAGTAGCTTCTTTCTGGTTGTCGATTAAATAAATTAAGGCATTACATAATTCATCTAGATTGTGCGGAGGTATGCTAGTAGCCATACCAACTGCTATTCCTTCTGAACCATTTGCTAGCAAATTAGGAAATTGTGCAGGCATTAATATTGGTTCAAGATCAGAATCGTCATAAGTAGGAGCAAAATCAACTGTTTCTTTATCAATGTCTTGCATTAATAATGTACAAATTTCGGTCATTTTAGATTCGGTATAACGCATCGCTGCTGCATTATCTCCATCGACTGATCCAAAGTTACCTTGTCCATCAATCAGTGGATATCTTAAAGAAAAGCTTTGAGCTAATCGAACAAGCGTATCATAAACAGCAGTGTCCCCATGAGGGTGATACTTACCAATTACATCACCAACAACCCTAGCACATTTTTTGTATCTTGAAGCTGGATCTAATTTAAGTTTTAGCATCGCGTAGAGCAAGCGTCTGTGCACTGGCTTTAATCCATCGCGTACATCAGGCAGAGATCTGGACATTATTGTTGATAAAGCGTAAGAAAGGTAACGCTCAGATATGGCATTACCAAAATTAACATTTACAATATTTTGATCTTTATCAGTCATATATTTTATATTTATACTATAGTTACTAGCATGCTACCATTAAACAATATCAATAGTCAAATCTCCAGTTGATAGAAAGCGAATTATTACCGTCTTGTTCCATACTATTTTCAATAGAGATTTTTGGGGTTATCTGCACTTCAATCTTAGTTTTAGTACTATTTTCATGCCGACCCGTTTCAACTTCGAAATAAACTTTATCACTTAAATACTTACCAGCAGATACAGATGTGTTCTCTGAGTTGTCTGAATCATTTTTAAAATCAATTTTATCAACTCCTAAAATTTTTCTACCCATGTTCATGGGGTCAAAACCACCGCCATGCCCAGATAATCTACGGACTCCATCTGCTAGCTGCAGAGCTTGAAATGGAGAAATATTAGTAGAATCCTCGCCAAAGAGCAACATAGATAGAGCTTCTTCTTGGGTCATATTTGGAGTAGATTCAATAGACACATCAGGGTTTTTTATTGATCCAGATAATATTAACCTTATTTCGTTGCTTCCAACATTATGCGTACCTATGATTTTTAAATATGGAGAGGGTGGGATTGGCCCGTCAAAATTAAGGACCCCTTCCTTTACGGTTAGTGACTTCCCAAATTCGCTATATTTACCACGCACTGATTTTAGAGAGCCGTTAATTAATGGTTCATGCGCATAGCCAGTTACATGTAAGTCACCTTGAAGTTCCGTGTCTACTCCCCAGCCCCTAACGTACACTTTTTTATCCGTTTGCAGATTAATATCCAAGTTTAATTTATATGGATTATATTCTAGCGATTTAATGTCATCTGGTTTAATAATTTTAGTGACATGTAGTGCAGGTATATCTTCTTGAAAATGTTCTGGAATTTTGATCTCTAATGGTCCTATAAGAAACTTACCTTTGCTTGTGGCGCCCATAGAGTCACCTTTTATATCTAGATTTCCTTTTATTTCACCTTGTAAATATGGAGAGTTCATAGGTATAAATTTATCAGTGTTCAAGGAAAAGTTAAAGTTCTTCTCTTTATCTAGTGAAACGCTGCCACTAGCTGCCAATCTATTATTAGATCTATCTTGAGCAATAATATTGTTTAGCAATATATTCTGTCCATTAGTGACAATCTCAGTGCTGATATTTTTTAATAAAAATCCATAAGGGACATAATTATATGATCCATTTATTATTTTCAAGTTACCAGATGAGGCAGGTTTGTCGAGCGTTCCACTAAGCTGCAGATTTCCTAGGACTTTACCATTCATTTTATTACCAAAAGGCATAGGAATCATTGATAATAGGTCGAAACTTTTTATAATCAGCAAGTCTGAAGTAAATGGCTTTTTATTATTAAAGCTATAATTAAAAGGAAGTAAGCTAAATTCGCTTGGTAGTGTCGCTGAAAAGCTAGCAATTGGTTGCGCGTGTTCAAAAAGTTTGGCCTGGACAAGACTCTTCTTGCTGGAAAGAGTTGTTGATGCCTTTAAAGAAAACTTATTAGTAGATCCTTTTAGATCAATGTTGCTAACATCAAAGTCACTATTTAATATTGGGGTTATTTTTGGACCGGATAAATCTATAGTTCCTGTAATTAGTGCTTTCCTTAAATTGCTTGGTACGTCAGTGGGTAATAGATTAAGTGGAATATTATGTAAATGAATATTAGACTTCACATCATTCTCTGTCCATTCCATGCTTGAATTCAAAGCGCCTGTACCAATAATCAAATCATCTATTTTGAAGCTATTTTTTTTACCAGTATTAAACGTAATATCTGTAGAGTTTTTGATAGGAACAGAGTTTATAGATCCAGATAAATCGCTTATAAGGACACTGAATATTTCGCTAGCTGATGATAGAATAGTAGAAATATTTACCTGCATTGGGTAGGGCTGATTATTGCTCAATGAGGCGTCTATATGCAAAGAATTTTTATTTGAATAAGCTTTTAAATCCAGGTGATTTAAAATAATATCATTGACGTTTAAGGTGGTTAAATTCAACTTTGACGGGGATAGTTTAGCATTCCATAAATCATTCGTGTTTAGGTCAATATCTATAAGATCACAATTACCAAATTCTGTGCGTAATTGCTTGATTGTTCCGCGAGTAGCCATGTGCTGAGATTTATTATCCTCAGAAGAATAAGTCATAGTAAGATCTACATCTCCTCTTTGTAAAAAGGTTAGGGTTTTGGAGGAAGTAACCAATGTTTTATCACGCACTGAAACTGTCCCCTTGAGGATCAGGCTAGATGGATCTAAAATTAGATCAGCTGTTTTTTCAAAGTCTGGAGCAATGGCCTTCAAGTTATGTAAATACACTTTGTTATTTTTGTACCCTAACTCACTGGTAATCTGCATATCTTCTTGCGATATACTTAGGCTACCTGCTACCTCGTTTTCAGATAGTAAGAACTTACTATCCCATGAAATAGGGTCGAATTTTAAATAGTCGTTTTTTGGTAGATCAATTGCTAGATTGCCTAATATTTGTATTTCTGGTTTTGAAAACAGTCCAGATAGATTTATGGTTCCATCTAGAAGGCTTTTTGTTCCTTCAAATTTCTTTGATAGAATTTGTTCCAGGATATGGGAATGATATTTGATTTTGCCAAAAATTTTATTTGCTGGTCTATCTATTTTTAAACCACCATTAGCCGTGATAAAATCTGATTTTATTTCTAGAGATTTAATATCCAATATGTCATGTCCTATGTCGTAAGATCCAGCTATCTTAAGCTCATTATCTTCTTGAAGACTAGGTGCTATTAATTTGTTTGTAAGGTCAAACTCTAATTGTTGCGCCGAGCTGTCAAAGCCCAGGCTAGAATTTAAGTTTACTATAAATTCCTCTCCCTGAGTAAGAGACTTGCTAAGTATTATTTTTTTCAAATCAATGTTTTTAATTACAATATTGGGATTAAAAAATGATCTTTGATCGCCAGCAGTATCTTTGAGTTTGTAATTCGGTAGAGCATTAATTTTTAATTCATCTAAAGCAACTGTTGGAATTGTTATTGTGAACAGAGAAAATAACGATGGTTTAATATCAACACTCATATTGTCAATGGCGATAATATCTTTCTCCTGTTCTTGCAAAGTAATATTAGTCACTTTTGCTACAAGAGGAAAGGATATATCTAATCCTGAAATTTTAACATCAAGGCCTAATTGATCATTAATTACTTCTTCTAGATATTGAGTAATTGTTTCTTTCGCAGAATGGGTTTGTAACCATAGACTAAATGGCACAATCACTGCTCCTGCTAGGAGAAATATAATAATTACAAACTTAAACCACTTATTCATTTATATTCTCTTTAAAAAGATTGCCCTATACCAAAATAAAGCTGGTATGATTTATCTATAAATTTTCGTCTTTTTAATGGGAAGGCGATATCTGCGCGTATTGGGCCAAAATCTGTTATGTATCTTAAGCCAAATCCAGCACCATGCAATATTTTTTTCTCATTGGCAGGCATGCTGTTGGTGTATGCATATCCACTATCAAGAAATCCTACCATTCCGATAGTGCTCGTTATTGGCAGGCGCAATTCTATTGTTGTTTCTAGGAATGAACGCCCACCAGTTGGAACATTATTATCGCTTATATTACCCGCAAATTGAGGGGCGTATCCTCTTAATGAATTATTACCTACAACAAAAAATCTCTCTGTATGAGGAATTTTGGCTAATTTGTCACCTTGTATGCTACCAACCGCTCCGCGTAGTGCAAGCACAGGCCTTGATGTCTGCGATAGTAAAAAATATTTCGAGGCAGATAGCTGTATTTTATAGAATGGTTGTTCTTCCTTATTTAAGCTGAAAAACGTATCTACACTAGCATTTAATACATGACCTTTTCTGGGGTTTAAGATATTATTCCGTGTATCATTGCTAATGAATAAAGGCACTGAAAATAATGCAGAATATTTATTTTTTGTAATATCTTTAGCCTTTACTTTTGCGTATGAAAAAGATCCACCTGTACCTATTATCCATTGATCGCTAAGCTGTCGTTCAATCACGCCGCCTGCAGATTGCTCTCTACTGTTAAACGCTTTGGATCTCTGGTTTTCCATCGCGAAATTTAATTTCAACGTTTGGTCATCTCTTTTATAAAAAGGGTGCACATAATTTGCATTAAAAGTCTGTTCCTTTTTGTTCCCAGTCAATGATGTCTCTACCTGTTCTCCATTGCCATAAAAATTTCTGTGTTCCCAGCCAAATTTAGCTCCAATTCCTAAATATGTACTATACAGTGCACCAGCTGTTAGGCTCCTTGGTTTTCTCTCTTTTAAATTAAACATAACTGGGACAGAACCATCCTTATTTGTAGCTTCTGGAATTATTGGAGTTGTTGAAGAAAATAACCCGCTTTTTTGCAAAAAGCCCCTGGCTTGTTCTATCTCGGATCTTCTGAAACATTGGCCATTCTCTAGCTTCATTAGCTTACGTATATATTTAGGCTTTACATCTTGCAGACCGGAAAAAGTAATATCTTCAATAGTTGCCGATGGGCCTGCTTTTACTATAAATAAAATTGATACTGTATTATCGATGTGATTAATCGTTGCATCATGAGTAACATCTAGTGATAGCAAGCAATTATTTTTTTCTATATAGCTCAGGAGTTCGTCTTGAGTGTGTATTATGTTTTGAGCAATGGCCGATTGTCCGTATTTGATTTTTAAATCCTCGAGACGCTGAATGTTAATGTTAGCATTACTATCTTTAGCGTGTTTTATAGCGACATCTCTTATTGTGTAGCGTGGGCCATGGTTAATATGAAATATAATAGCGTTCATGTTATTGGCTAGTTCTACCTCTATTGTACTAGCGTAGAAACCTTCTGCTCTTAATAGTTTAGTAAAAGATTTTTTGCCCTCGCTTGACCAGTAATATACTTGATCGCTTGTATGGTAAATTTTTGATAGCTTTTCAATGTCAGCAGCCAAGTCTGATAGGGATTTTTTTATAGGCAAATCTTTGCTAGTTTTAACTTCTATTTTTAGGTTCTTTTTTGCCGCTAAGGCAGGGGATGTAAGGCTAGTTAGTATTGTGAAAACTATTAGTAATTTAACAGAGCGTAATGTCATCAATTTGTTTAATTAATCTATTGCTTATAAGGTAGTTTATTTATTCAAAATAAGCAAAGACAATCAGTGTTGTTAGGCCTAAAAATCCTAGTAGATAAGATTACAAGAAATAATTTCCCAGAAACCTTGGATTTATTCTTGCTCTGTACGCGGCTTTGTTCTTCCGGTTCAAACATTGTCATTCCAGGCGTCTAAGTCTTTCCGGGCTTGATCGGCGTTGTTGCATGGCATATCCAAAAGCTGAGATTTCTTATAGCGAAATTCTATGCAGCAATTATTAAATTAACAATTTTGCACTTAATTTTCGATTGAACAATTCGATTTTGTTCTT
>JAQXDF010000030.1 GCA_029251475.1 Rickettsiaceae bacterium | reverse complement strand
ATAAAGGAATACTCCTTTCGGATTTAAATAGACACAACGAGGCTCTTGAATCCTACGAGAGGGCTATTGGATTAAAGCCAGATTATGCAGAAGCTTATAATAACAAGGGATTAATCCTTATGACTTTAAATAGGTACGATGAGGCCCTTCAGTGCTACGAACAAGCTATTGAATTAAAGTCAGATTTGGTACAGGCGCACTACAATAAAGGTGACACGCTTTGTGCCTTAAATAAACACAACGAAGCGCTTGAATCTTATGAGCGAACTATTGAATTAAAACCAGACCATGTAGAGTGTTACTTTAGAAAAGGACTACTCCTTTCGGATTTAAATAGACATGGTGAAGCGCTTTAATCATACGAACGCGCTATTGAATTAAAACCAGGCTTGGTACAGGCGCACTACAATAAAGGAATACTCCTTTCGGATTTAAATAGACACAACGAGGCTCTTGAATCCTACGAGAGGGCTATTGGATTAAAGCCAGATTATGCAGAAGCTTATAGCAACAAGGGATTAATCCTTATGACTTTAAATAGGTACGATGAGGCCCTTCAGTGCTACGAACAGGCTATTGAATCAAAGTCAGATTTGGTACAGGCTCACTACAACAAAGGTGACACGCTTTGCGCTTTAAATAGATACACCGAAGCGCTTGAATCTTATGAGCGAACTATTGAATTAAAGTCAGACCATGTGGAGTGTCACTTTAAACAAGGCCTACTCCTTGCGGATTTCAATAGACATGGTGAAGCCCTTAAATCCTACGAGAAAGCTATAGAATTAAAGCCAGATTACGCAGAAGCACGTTTAGAGAAAGAGAGAACCCAGGAAAAAATCAGATTATTGAACGAAGATGCTAGTGAAAATGCAGAAATCGATTACCAGTATTTTGACCAAGATGACAATACTGAATCATTAGGAGATTCGGGAATTAATGATGTAGATTGATACAGAGTTGGCTCTATCGCTTTTATATTAATAGTGTGATAGGGTTTGTAAATCCGATGTTATGGATATATTCTAGATTAATTGATTGAGCATGGACTTGAATTTCTCCATATCACCGCTTGCAAAGAGATTGAAGTTTTCGAACAGAGTCTGCAATTTTTTAGCTAAAAGAGATTCTTCGTCTTTAGTAAACTTACCCAAGACATAATCGGCAATATCATAGGACTTATGCTCGGGACGCCCAATCCCTATGCGAATACGGTGGTAATCAGGACCTATTGCATTATCAATTGATTTCAATCCATTGTGCCCCCCTGCTCCACCACCAATTTTATATTTAATTTTACCAAGCGGTAGGTCCAAGTCATCATGAATAACAACAATATTTGCTTTAGGTATTTTATAAAATGATGATAATGATTGAACCGCAGAACCAGACAGGTTCATGAATGTGTCGGGCTTGCATAAGATTATTTTACCAAGCTCACAATCTCCTGCAGCAATATCTGCATTAAATTTAGATTTTTGTGACCAGATAAGATTATAGCTGTCAGATAAAATATCTGCCGCTATAAATCCTATATTATGCCTAGTATCCTTATAGCTAGTACCAGGGTTACCAAGTCCAACGATAAGTAGCATTTATTTTTTCTCTTATTTTTTCTCTGGTGCTTTAGCGTCAGTCTCTGTTTCTTCAGACTCTTCTGTCTTACCTCTTTTACCAATGATAGAAGCAATAACAAATTCAGGGTCTTCTAGAAGAGTTGCTCCTTCAGGAAGATTAACAGATTTAGCTTTAATAGAAGCGCCAATAGGAGTGTTGGTTACATCAACTTCAATTTTTCTAGGCAAGTTATCTACAGGACACAAGATTGTAAGTAATCTTTTAACTGTATTAAAATAACCACCTCTTTTGATTCCGATACAAACATCTTTATTGCTATATACAACAGGTACTTGCATTTTTTGCATTTTTTCTTCGATAAATACAAAGTCAGCATGCGCTACAATTTCAGTAATAGGGTTTAAGTCAATAGCTTTTGGTAGAACAGTGTACTTTTTTTTGCCTATTTCAAATTCTATCATTTGAGAGATGTACTGAGGTCTTCTGTAGTATTTTGTAAGTTCTTTTTCTTCAACAGCGATAGATATTGGGCTCTTGCCTGCTCCGTATATAGTCGCAGGAACCATTCCTTTTCTTCTAAGGGCTCTAGATGCGCCAGTACCAGTTTCTTCACGCATTTCAGCAGCAAGAGTTAATATGTCAGTCATTTCGATTATCTCCAAATATTTTCTTATAAGGTATTAAAGGTCCTTTTCAAGCTCAACAATATATAACTATATAACCGAGAATTCAAGTGTTTTTTATAAATTAATATAGTTTTGCTAAAACGCATTGGTTTTAATAAAATACTTAGACGAATCAAATGTATTTATGTTATAATAAGCATTAGTATTTAATATAAAAATATCTTACTCAAATTTTATTTACCCTATGGCCCTGTTTAGTTTAGTTTTTTTTAAAGTATTATCATCCTTACTTAGTGTGGTAGTTGGGTTTGTTGCCGGCAAGTTTTCAGACATAGACAAGCATAGTATATCTTCTTTGCTCTTCTATTTTGTGGCTCCTATTGTGTTTTTTGCAATTCCAACTAGCGTATCAATCACCTTCGATTCTTTATTAGTGACGCTTTTAACCTTTGTGTTATCTACAATATTAGGCTTTTTTAGTTACTGGCTATATGGAAAAGTTTGGCAAGATTCTCATAGAAATATACTAGCGCTTTCTGCTGGAACTGGAAATAATGGATATGTTGTTCTGCCTATTGCTACCGTGATTTTTGATGAATATACATTGAGTATATTTGCTTTAGGCCTTATTGGAATTTCTATTTATGAGTCCTCTGTTGGGTGCTATTTCTGTGCGCGCAGCATAAGCGGCTTTCGAGAAAGCATGATAAAAGTTATTCGTTTGCCAACCCTGAATGCTTTCTTTTTGGGATGTGGATTAAGTCTAACTGGCTTTCAGTTGCCTAGTTTTTTTGATGAGTTTATTACAAACATGAAAAGTGTTTTTGCTATTTTAGGTATGGTAACAATTGGCCTAGCTCTTGCTAATATCAAAGAATTCAAAATTGATGTACAGTTTACGGGCGCTGCTTTTGCTAGTAAATTTCTATTTTTTCCGATTTTGTTTAATATATTTATTTTGCTAGATAGGTTTATTTTAGGATGGTATGACGTCAATTACTACAATGCTTTGCAGCTATTATCTTTTACACCAATAGCAACAAATACTATTGTTTTAGCATCACTTTATAAAATACATCCAGAAAAAATGGGGGCAGCAGTATTGCTTTCTTTGATTTTTGTTCTAATCTATATGCCAATTATGTGCACTCTATTTTTACAAAACATAACACTAACTTAAAGCTCTTATATTATGACAAAACAAACTATAAAAACAAAAATGCTTATTATTGGCTCTGGTCCAGCTGGTCTTAGTGCGGCTATTTACGCCGCGCGAGCGTCGCTGGACCCTATTTTAATCCATGGAATGCAGCCCGGTGGTCAGCTAACTATTACTACTGACGTTGAAAACTACCCTGGCTTTGCCAACACAATACAAGGACCTTGGTTAATGCAAGAAATGGAGAAGCAAGCGGAGCATGTTGGAACAAAATTAGTCCATGACTACGTAGAGAAGGTAGAGCTAGAAAAACGTCCGTTTAAAATACATACATCTTCAGGCGATGTTTACGAGGCCGATAGTCTAGTTATTTCTACAGGGGCACAAGCAAAATGGCTTGGCCTTGAATCAGAAACAAAATATCAAGGATTTGGTGTCTCTGGATGCGCAACTTGTGATGGTTTTTTCTACAAAGGCAAAGAAGTTGTTGTTATTGGCGGCGGTAATACTGCGGTCGAGGAGGCCTTGTATCTAACAAACCATGTCAGTAAACTTTATATAGTTCATCGTAGAGATTCGTTTCGAGCAGAGAAAATATTACAAGATAGATTATTTGCAAATGAAAAAATATCAGTGATTTGGGATCATGTGCTAGAGGAAATAACTGGTGATGATAATCCGAAATCCGTAACTGGGGTGCGCTTAAAGAGCACAAAAACCAATGATATAACTGATTTACCATGTGATGGTGTTTTTGTTGCCATTGGTCATAAGCCTAATACGGGTCTATTTAAGGGGCAACTTGATATGGATGACGAAGGCTATATCATCACAGCACCCGACTCCACTGCAACTAACATAGAAGGAGTTTATGCCGCAGGTGACGTGCAAGACAAGATCTATAGACAAGCGGTAACAGCTGCGGGTACAGGTTGTATGGCAGCTCTTGAATCGGATAAATTTATAAGAGGAGCATAAAATGTCCGTAAGTAACGCAGAGAATAAGTTGGAAAGAAAGTTGCCGGCGAATTTTCACGCTGAGCAAATGCTGCTAGGATCTATAATTATCAATAGCGATCTGATAGAGCAAGTTAGTGAGTTCTTGCGCGCTGAACATTTTCATGAAAAACTACACGAGAAAATATATAAAGCTATTGAGATTTTAACAGAAAAAGGATTAAGCTCAACTACTGTTACGCTAAAATCTATGCTGGAAAATGATCCACTCTACCAAGAAGCTAATGGCAATGAGTATTTGTTGAAACTTACCACAATTGCTATGGTTGTGATTAATCCTTATGATTACGGAAAAATAATATATGATCTTTCTATAAAAAGAAACTTAATTACTATCGGTGAGAGCATCGTTAATGACTCATATAACTCCACCCTTGAACATTCAGCCTCTGATCAATTAGAAGAAGCAGAAACAAAGCTATACAACCTTGCCACAGAAGGCATGTCTGAAAAAGGCTTCGTAGCTATGAGAGACTCAGTAGCTAACTCTCTTAATAGTATCAATAGAGCGATGAAGTCAAAAGATCATATCACTGGTGTTTCGACAGGCTTAATTGATCTAGACAATAAACTATCTGGTTTTCAGAACTCTGATTTAGTTATCATAGCAGGCCGCCCTTCTATGGGTAAAACAGCTTTTGCAATTAATTTTGCACTTAATGCTTGTAGAGCTTTATTAACCAAAACAACAGCGGGTGAAAAACCACCTTCTGTCGGTTTTTTCTCGCTTGAGATGTCATCAGAACAGCTAGCTAGTCGTCTATTATCCATGATTGCAAAGGTAGACTCTACTCAATTGCGTAATGGTAAAGTCAATGAAGAGCATTATAATGATTTAAGAAAGGCCGCGGTCGATCTTTCAGAAATGTCTTTCTTTATAGACGATACTCCAGCTCTTAGTATTTCAGCTATAAGAGCAAGAGCTAGAAAATTAAAGCGTAAAAACAACTTAGGTATTTTGTTTATAGATTATTTGCAGCTACTTCGTGGGTCAGGTAAATCAGACAATAGAGTGTTAGAAATCTCTGAAATAACGCAAGGGTTGAAAGCTATTGCAAAAGAACTTAATATACCAGTTATCGCCCTATCCCAGCTATCAAGGGCCGTTGAACAAAGGGAAGATAAGCGCCCTATGCTTTCTGACTTGCGCGAATCAGGCTCCATTGAACAAGATGCTGATCTGGTAATGTTCCTATATAGAGAGGAATATTACCTAAAAAGAAAAGAGCCCATGCCTGGCGATCCTAAATATGCTGAGTGGCAACAAGAGCTGGACAAGGCGCACAATATTGCAGAAATATTAATTGCAAAACATAGAAATGGTGCAGTTGCTAACGTACAATTGCATTATGTTGATAAATTTTCAAGCGTATCAAACTTAGAACGAAATCATATGTCAGGTAACTAACATGATAAAACCTATAATCTTTGGCCTATCCTCTACAACATTATCTGAAAAAGAAATTCAATTATTTCAAAAAGAATCAGCTTATGGCTTTATTCTATTTGCACGTAATATTGAATCAAAAGAACAGCTTATAGCATTAACATCTTCATTGAAGAATATCTATCCAGAAAGATCAGTGCCTATATTTATTGATCAAGAAGGTGGAAGAGTTGCTAGAATAAAACCACCTATAAGCGATGTATTATATCCTGCTGCCGGAACTTTTGCTGAAAAATACAAAGATTCTCCGGAAATGGCAAAAGCCGAAACCGAAGAGAATTATCAAAATCTTATGGCTGAACTTAAAACCTTTGGTATAGACTCTCCGTGCGCGCCTATGTGCGATATACGTTGGCCTGGAAGCAACGATTCTGTTATTGGAGATAGAAGTTTCGGAGATAATGCTGACCAAGTTATAGATTTATCATTATCGGCTATAAACGGCATCAAAAACTCTGGCGGAATACCATTCATTAAGCATATACCTGGTCATGGAAGATCTGCAGTAGATAGTCATATTGGCCTTCCTGTTATTGACACCCCGCTAGATGAATTAGAAAGCAGCGATTTTCTTGTATTTAAAGAACTATCAAAAGATAAAGACGTTTGGGGCATGACAGCTCACATAATTTACACCGCTCTTGATAAGGAACATACGGCGACAACTTCGCCTATTATAGTTGATTATATACGAAATAAAATTGGCTTTACTGGAACATTGGTTTCAGATGATATCAATATGTATGCTCTGCATGGAGCAATTGGCACTAAGCATATGATCCTTAAAAAGATTATAAACCTAATTAGTAAAGAAAAAGAATGGCAACAATACTCTAAGGATTTAAATGAACTATTTAATATTGATTCATTGCCATCTCAAAATCCAGAAATGGAAGAATGGTGTCAAAACAAATTGGAAGAAGTTAATCCAGAATTTCTTGCAAGTCTTCAAAATATCACTAAACTATCCTTAGAAGCCGGCTGCGACATTATCTTGCATTGCAGCGGTGATATTGAAGAAATGACCGCCGTGTGCAAAGCTTGTTAATTTATAAAATGGAGAATAAAATGACCTATTGCGATCAATCTAACCAACCAAAATACCCCTTTGAATTACCCGCACTACCCTTTGAAAAAGATGCCTTCACACCTCACTTTTCAGCTGAAACTTTTGAGTTTCACCACGAAAAACATCACAATGCTTATGTAACCAATCTAAATAATTTACTTAAAGATCATCCTAGCATGCATGATATTGATCTTGAGCAAATTATTGCGACTACTGGAGAAAAAAATCCAGCTGTATTTAATAACGCGGCGCAAATCTGGAATCATACTTTCTTTTGGCATTCCATAAAGCCAAATGGTGGTGGCAAACCATCGGAAAATATGCTGACTCAAATAGAGAAAGATTTTGGTTCTTATGAAGAATTTGTAGCTCAGTTCACTAATGCAGCTCTTACTCAATTTGGTAGTGGTTGGGCTTGGCTGGTTTATAGCTATGATAAATTGTCTATAATAAAAACTAGCAATGCAGAAACGCCAATTTCCGAAGGTGTTACGCCGATTATAGCCTGCGATGTTTGGGAGCATGCTTACTACATCGATTATCGTAATAAACGCCCTGATTACGTTTCTACGTTTATAAAGCACATGATTAACTGGGATTTTGCAGAGATGCACCTTAATAGAGCTAGATTATAAATCTATTCATGCTTATTAAAAACAAAAGGCCTTTCTGCTTCTGCAAAAAGGCCTTTTACTTATATCCGATTTATTTAATCTAGTATTTTATATTTCCAACGCTTGTCTATATAGATCTAATATAGCCTCTTGCTCTGCAAGAGTTGCTTTATCTAGCTTCTTAATCTTTAGAATTTGCTTCATGATTTTTGTATCAAAACCATTAGCCTTTGCTTCATCGAATACTTGCTTGATATCATCAGCAATATCTCTCTTGTCGCTTTCTAGACGTTCCAATCTACTAATATATTGTTTTAACTGTTCTGGGGCTATAACTTCGCTCATATTTACCTATACATTGTTTAATTTATATTGTTATAAAGATTTTTTTTAAAATAAGCTAGAAAAAACTTGATTACATAGAAATACTAATGCATAAATAAAATATACAGATAGTAACCTAGAGTTGCATTGATTTTAACACTTAAATTGATTTAGAGATTGAATATATGTCGATTAATATCGAATTACTACTGATTTTAGCATTACTAATGCAAGCTATAACTATTTACAAAATCAGCCACTACAAGAAGACTATAGATAAGAAAAATATGCAGTTGCTACAATTTCACTTAGAATCTAAGTTTTTGCATAAAGGTTTAGTTAGTAGTTTAAAATGCTCGGATTCTAGAAAGATTTGCCGTAGCTTAATGCAGCAAATAAAAGAATATTACAACCTAGAAGAAATTATCATAGTTGATTCTGTTAAAATGATGGGAGAGGATCGCAACTTCACCAAAGGAGCAGTGATTAACTTCTTAAGACAAGACATTGAGCCAATGCTTAGAATGCTAAAGAGCCACGAACTCAAAAAGTTTAATTTAGACATTGGAAAACAAACTTATGTTTTATACATATCTAGGCTAGCTATTGTAGATGGAAGTGATGGGGTTATAATATGTATTGAAAATGCACCATCTTTGCTGACCCCTACTGAACAAAAAGGATTAGAAAATAGTATTAATTTATTGAAAAACCGGTTGCTATATGATTAATAATTGTGTTATACACTAACGCAATCAAAAGTAGAATTATTCATTTTTTGATACACTAATTGAATTTATGGAGATTAATATGGATGATATAAAAGAATTATCCCTTGGAAAAGAAGTTGAGTATTTAGATCAGTATGATAAGTCAATATTGGTTGGCGTACCAAGAGACATTGCTAGGAATGAAATAAAATTATCCAAAAAACTACCTTTTAATGGTGTAGATGTCTGGAATTGTTACGAAGTATCTTGGCTTAATAAAAAAGGCAAACCATGCGCAAAAATCATCCAATTTATAGTTCCTGCCGATTCTAAATTCCTAATTGAATCAAAGTCCGTGAAGCTTTATTTGAACTCACTAAATGGAAGTTGCTTTGAAGAAGACAGTGAAGTACAAAGACTAATACAAAAGGACTTCACAGAAATAGCTCAAAAAAACGTAGTAGTATTAATAAAAAACCTTGAAGAATTTTATGCCACACCTTTATCTCTATTTTCAGGAGTTAATATAGATAATCTGGACGTAGAAATTAAAGATTACCAGGTCAATAAAGACCTTCTTCAACTATCAGATGATGCTGAAATCATTACTGAAACACTCACTTCCAATTTACTCAAATCCAATTGTTTGATTACAAACCAACCTGACTGGGCATCTGTACAAATAAAATATACAGGAAGAGAGATAGATCATAAATCATTATTGCGTTACATCATATCTTTTCGCAAACATAATGAATTCCATGAGCAATGCGTAGAACATATGTTTAAAGATATTATGGAACAATGTTCTCCTGAGGAGCTAACCATTCATGCTAAATATACACGGAGAGGTGGCGTGGATATTAATCCTTTCAGAACTACTCTGGATTTAAAAGACGTTACTATAAATAGAGCAAGAGAAGTTAGGCAATAATTGTATCATTAATAGGCTAAAACTATAGAGAAAATCCATCCCAGCGCTTGATTAACCCAGTATCTAAGTTAAATAGATCTAAAACTCTAGCTAAAGAATGGACAACAATTTCATCAATAGTTTCTGGCTTATTATAGAATGCTGGCACTGGCGGACTAATAACAACTCCTGCCCTACTAGCTTTAAGCATATTTTCTAGATGGATTGCATGTAGCGGCGTTTCTCTCGGCATCAAGACTAATTTTCTCTGCTCTTTCATCACAACACTTGCTGACCTTGAGATTAAATTATCCTCATAGCCATTCGAAATCGCTGATAATGTTTTCATGCTACAAGGTGCTACTATCATGCCATCAGTTATAAATGAACCACTCGCAATGCAAGCACCAATATCAGCTGGACTATAACAATAATCAGCCATATCTTTTACTTCCTGAACAGAATACTCTGTTTCTGCGCTAATTGTTAAGCTAGCTGCTTTAGAAATAACTAGATGAGATTCAACTTTCAATTTGCGTAAAATCTGAAGTAGTCTTATGCCATAGATAGCACCCGAGCTACCGGAGATACCAACGATTATTTTTTTAGTAGCCATTTTATTTTGCATGCTAATAAAAACCATTTGAAAATTAATTTATATAATAATACCATAAGGGTGGTAAATAATTTATGCCCGCACATCAATTTAAAAAATAGAGGTGAAATCATGAAGTCACATATCGATTCTTTAAAGCAAAAACATTCTAAACTAGAACAATCTATAAAATTTGCTACCAACCATCACCTTGACGAGACTACAGTTAGTAACCTTAAAAAGCAAAAACTTTTATTGAAAGAAGAAATCACAAAACTTGAGAATGTATAATTTGTGTTTTGCTGCATTGGGCTATATCTATTATACAATTTAGCATAAATAATCTATAATTTTCTTTTTAGTTGAAATTAGTGCTTGATTTTTTGTTTCAAGTTTGTATTTTACTAAATGTAACAAGCAACTGAGGTTATTGTTATATAGAGCGGGTGTAGCTCAGGGGTAGAGCGCTACCTTGCCAAGGTCGAAGTCGAGAGTTCGAATCTCTTCACCCGCTCCATTTTTTCTCAGAATTCTTCTTCCATCCCACTATCATTTAATCTTGTTGTAATTGAAAATAATCACACAATATTTTTCGATATACTCCTTGACTTATTTAAGATGATTAATTATTATCTGCCTCAGTAGTTTAGCATTTAAGTGACTATATCTATAAATTAGAATAATAAATCGAAGGAAAGGCTTAAAT
>JAQXDF010000009.1 GCA_029251475.1 Rickettsiaceae bacterium | reverse complement strand
CTTTAAAAGAATTAATAAAATAATTTGCTAAATTTATATTAATGTGTTACAGTGTCCTTAGTAAAAATTAATTATTAGAAGAAGATAATTTATGTCAGGATATAAAACACGCAGTTGGGATGGTTTATTTTTTTATGATCAAACTATTTCGGACAAGCATAAAGATTTAATACGCTATAAGTTTGCAAATGGCCAGCTTCAAACAGAAAAATTACACGCAGAAAACCTAATCATATCTTTGAAGCTAAACAGCGGTGGCAGAGCCATCTGTACGTCAGTAAATAATGATTTAGTAGTCTTAGAAATATTAGAGAAGCATGAATATGGCAATTCAAAAACTCTGCAAGCATTTGATTATGGTGAAGTTTCGAGCTATGTTAATGCGAATCAAGTCTATAGAGAAGCGGCTGACTCTCCCGTCACTATTATTGAATCTGGTGACAGAATAATTGCACTGGATAGACATCAAGAAAAAATAATTTTAGCTCAAAATAAATCTCAAGCAGTTATTGTAAAAGGTATGGCTGGTACCGGTAAATCAACGGTAGCAGTACAAATATCAGCGCAAAGTAAAGCGTCTGGTAAAAAAGTATTATTCACAACCAAATCAGAGCGACTATTAAATCATATTAGGCAACAACATGTTCAAGATGAAACTGAGGCACCAGAGAGTACAGGGCATTTAAATTTTTTGACTTATCAAGATTTATGGAAAGATGTTATTTTTGATACAGGTGTTTTAAAGCCTTGGGTTACCAACTATTTATTTACTAAGAAAAATGGAAATACACCCAACTTAAATAAAGAGCAAGAAAAGCAAGTAGAAGAATTACGCCAGAATATTATAAATTTATATAACAAAAAAAACGTGCCTGATAGAGCACAAAGTCAAAAAGCGCTGCAAAAATATTTATCAGATAAACTTTATGATGTTAAGAAGTTTTCTAGTTGGGCTACATCCCAAAACGAAACGCTAATTACATCAAAAAAAGCTTCTGACCTGATTAAACTATATGAAGATATGATCAAAGTTGCATGTGGTCAAACGCTATCGAAGAAGAATAGTACTACTGATTTGGAGCAAAATGATGTTGTAAAGAATGTTTTAACACAATACTAAACCTTTCTAAAAAAGAACAAGTATTTTGATTTATCCTTAACTAAGAAGAAAGTTGCAGAGTCTAATGCAGACTCTGCAGAAGAGAAATACGACGTTATACTTGTTGATGAAAGTCAAGATTTAAGCAAGATCCAATTAGAGCATATTTATTCTTTGTTGGTCGAGGGCGGTAAGATTTATTATTTAATGGATGGTAATCAAAATCTAGTTGATACATTCAATTTAGCCCCGCAATATGTAAATCAGATATCAAAAGCATATGAATATAGCCTAAATATAGCGTACAGAACTCCTAAAAATGTGACTGCTTTAGCTAATAAAATCATTGAACTTAAGGCGCGCACGCTGTAGGCGGAAAGCTCAATAAATACGATCAACAATCTGCTCTGTCGGCAGCAGAAAAATATGGAGAGTCTACAGAAGATGATTTATTGCAATCAACTAACGATGAAGAGGGATCGGTAGAATGGTTGGATATGCAGAATGCAGATAAATTAAATCAATTAAAAAGCGAAGTAGCTAACTCTGTAGAATGTGTAGTTATAATAGCGGATGAGTCTTGCAGAAAGAAGGCAGAAAAAACATTTCCAGGAGGAATGATAGCTACATCTGAAGAAATAAAAGGCGGAGAGTTTGAGAAAGTAATATTGTTTGATTTTTTATCTGGAAAATATAATGAGAATTATTTTTATGAAGCAGGAACATGCTATAACCCTAATATTGGGATGCCTAGTAATCACCCCAAGAACCTAGATAAAGCACATTACGCTAAACTATTTAACAAATTCTTCGTGGCAGCCACGCGCGCAACAAAGGGTGTTGTTTTTGTAGAAACAACATCCTCTAGAGCTGATAAAGATTCAAAGGCTTTATATAAAGACCTGTTCTCTGGTCAGTTGCAGGGCGCATCCGAGGAATTAGAAGCATCGTCATTAGAGCAAGTAATAAGTAAAATCAATTCATCTCATGTAAAATGGGAGACATATTTCTTGTTGCAATGTGTAAAAAAAGCTACGGATTTGATGAACAACGACGCTCTTGCTAACTCCTCAGATGAAACTAATGGCTCTAATTATTCTGAGTATTTAAACAACTTAAAGGGTATTTTAGTCAGTAGAAACATATCAACTGAGGACCAAATTATGCAAAATATCGAAGGATTATTAGCACGATTTACACCAAAAGAGCCCTATGTCCAAACTACTTCGTCTCTAAGTTCAACATCTGTAGATAATCATGATACATCTTCTAAGCAAGGGGCAGCTGCAGAGAGTGACGATAAGGAAGAACAGATTTCGCGTAAAACTTCTCGTAGTAAAGGAAAAAATAAAAAACAAAACTCAAAGGCACAGGAAGATC
>JAQXDF010000006.1 GCA_029251475.1 Rickettsiaceae bacterium | reverse complement strand
TACATCTTCTAAGCAAGGGGCAGCTGCAGAGAGTGACGATAAGGAAGAACAGATTTCGCGTAAAACTTCTCGTAGTAAAGGAAAAAATAAAAAACAAAACTCAAAGGCACAGGAAGATCATGAGGACAAACAAAGATCTACCCAAAACTCTAAACCTAAGAAATTAAACTCAAAGGCACAGAGTAACGACAAGAATTTAAATGTGGCGAATCAACAAGAACATAAGCCCGTTAAACCCTAAAAGCCAAAGAAAGAGCCGAATTATTAAAAAGAGAAGCTAAATTCCTTGATGCCTTAAAGAAAACACCAGATCTTTTAGAGTATGAATGTGATGGAGTTTCTTTATTCACATCAGTGTTTAAAAAATTTCCTAAAGCAGCATTTTTTAATAAAGCAGTCAATGCATTAATTAAAAATGGTGCAAATATTAAGAATAATAATGGTGATAGGCTTCTATATGGTGCTGTAGCTCATAATGATAAGGACTCAGTCGAGTTATTAATTGACAAGAGGGCTAATATTAATACACAGCATAATGGTGATTACCTTATACATTTGGCTATTAAGTCTGATCATAAGGCTCTAGCAGAGTTATTAATTAAAAGAGGTGCTGATGTTAATACTAAGGATGAGAATGGTGATACCCCTCTACACCTAGCTACTCTGAAGAATAATATAGAAATCATGCAGCTATTAATTGATCATCACGCTAATGTAGATCTTGTGGATAAGAAGAATTGTACTCCGCTACATTACGCTTCTCTGCAGAATAATATAAAAGCTATGCAGTTGTTAATTGATAATCATGCTATTATTGATATTAAGGATAAGATGAATGTTACTACGCTACATTACGCTTCTATGCAGAATAATATAGAAGCCATGAAGTTATTAATTGATCATCACGCTAATGTTAATATTCAGAATAAGGGTGGTCATACCCCTCTACATATCGCTACTATAAATAATCACACAAAAGCAATGCAGTTATTAATTAAGTCCGGTGCTATTGATATTCAGCATGATGAAGAAACTACAAGTAATAGTACATTTGGACAATTGCCCGAAGCTGATTCTAAGGAAGAACCAGAATTACTTATGGATAATAGTACAGCAGTAGAAGACAACTCTGTATCAATTAATGGAGAAAACAGCAACGAAGGCGCAGAGCATATAGAGTCATTCACGTAAGGAGACAAAAAACTAGAGTCTTCCTAGGTAGTAGGTTTGTTTATAAAACCTTACACTTGACCCTTGGTTCTCTTACGCGAAAATGGGCGCACTTATCAGAGACTTGTATTTTTCTATGACTCATTTTATAATAAAATGCATTGGTAGAGTCTAGAGTTCTGTGATTGAATTTACACAATTAACAATGCCCCCATATTTATCCCTAACGCTTGGCGCCATCATCAGAATGGGATAACATATCCATCTCAATACTAATAAGGTCTTCTGGAGTAGTAGCATGATACCAACGAGCATTTTTTGCTTTTAAACCCACGACCTTATCGCTATTTAAATAATATTCCCTTAGAGAAAATATTTTCAAGGGATGCTTGGCGACTTTTAGCGGCTTTAATATTTGTAAGCCAGCGTACATATATTCATAATTTTCAGATTTATCCTGTCTTAGCAATTTTCCTTCAGAATCAAGATCAAAGTCACCATGCCCTGAATAACCTACAGCATTATGATAAGGCTGCATTAATAATAGAAAATCCATTTCATCTGGATTCCACTTTTTTACAAGGTCCTCAAACATATTATGCTTAGATTGCAGAACGATATCTGTGTTTAAAGTAAATATAGGTTTGTCACCTAATATATCTATAGCATTTTTGATTGCACCACCAGTCTCCAGCAGCTCCTCTTCATACACGATTACTATCTCTGGGAAATCAGGATTTTTACTTCTAAATTCTTCAATAGACTCTTCTATTTGATCGCTTAAATAATGCGTATTAATTACAACTTTTTTAAATGGATAGGATTTACACAGATCAAGGGCGTAATGCAAAATTGGCTTTTCTAAAATTGTGATCAATGTTTTAGGGTTATTCTGTGTTAAGTGCCGCATTCTATTACCAAGACCTGCTGCGAATAACATTATTGTATCAATCATCTTTTACTCCAAACTCTCTAGCTTATAACTTGTTTTAATTAAACAAATCCAATCTTTATTATATCATGCTTTTATAGGACTTAGGCGAATTTTCTGTCCAACCACTCATTTAAACTCGACAAAGCATCGTGTGACAAATCATACTTCAGATATTCAAGTACTCTTGGCATGAATTGCAAATAACCATCGTCACCATCACGAATTGCTTTGCGCGCGAACACTCCAAGAATTCTACTATTTCTTTGCGCCCCTAAGATATGATAATTAAGAAGCACAGCCTCGATATCCATTTTTTTCTTTTTCGCAAAATACTCAACACACCCCAAAGCCTCTAAGCGACTAACTTTAATACGAGCATCTTCCAAAATAGACACCACATCATAAATAGGAGATCCGCTTAAAGCATCTTGAAAATCCAGCAAACCTAGCTTCTGTATAGATTCGTTATTTTTCAAATACATCATATTATCCACGTGATAATCACGCAAAATGACACTACTTGGCATCGGAGCCTGCTTAAGCAGTATGTTTCTCCAAATTTCCTTAAATTCATCTATCTCTTCAGCGCTAAGCTCTCTCTTGTAAGCATATGGAATATAATAATCAGTAAATAACTTTAACTCAGATAAAAGTAAATCATTATCAAATTCTATAAGATTTTCAGGAACTTTTTTATCTTGTAGAGATACCAATAAATCCATAGCTAAATAATAAATATCTTTACGGACATTCTCGTCTTTAACATCAGATAATAAATAATTCGTGACGCTTACAGTTCCAAAATCTTCTAGAAGCAAAAAACCATTAACAACATCTTGATGAAGGATTTGAGGAGCAGAGAAACCCTGATCAGTAAGATAAATAGCCATAGCAATAAATGGTTGAACGCTGGAATCCTGGCAATCCATGACTACATAACTTTGATCTTGGTGCAAAGCTCGATAATATTTACGTTGCCCAGCATCGCCTCGCATTGCTTCTATACTATAGTCCTCTCCTCCAAAATATGTAGCCAAAAATTGCTTCATATGGATTGTTCTAGAATCAACTAAAGTCATTTTTCTACCTAAACAGCTAAACGTTTTGTGGAGGAAGACTTTTCCTTACTTTGCTTTTTAGACTTGACCGTTGCTGACTGTTTTTGCTCCACTGATTCTCGATTAAAAGTAATTTGCTTATTCTGAAGATCGGAAAAATTATACATATCTTCAAGCAACAGATCTTCTATAACAGACCTAAGCCCTCTAGCTCCGGTTTTTGTCTTTAAAGCCTTTTCAGCCATAGCTTCCAAACTATCATCTGTGAAAACCAATTCTGCTTCGTTAATAGCAAACAGCTTTTTATATTGTTTAATAATTGCATTTTTAGGCTGCGTTAAAATGTTGATTAAAGCTTCCTTGTCCAACTCTTTTAGCGTGGCTGTAACTGGTATACGACCAATAAATTCTGGAATCATTCCAAATTTAATTAAATCCTCCATTTGTAAATCCTGAAGAATGTCACTATTTCTAGCCTCTTCTTTTGATTTAACACTGGCTACAAAACCCATAGAGCTTTTATCACTTCTTGCTGCAATAATAGACTCAATTCCCATGAAAGCGCCGCCGCATATAAATAGTATATTCGATGTATCAATCTGAATGAATTCTTGCTGTGGATGCTTTCTACCGCCTTGTGGTGGCACATAAGCAACAGTTCCTTCCATTATTTTAAGCAAAGCTTGCTGTACGCCTTCACCAGAAACATCACGTGTAATTGAAACATTTTCAGATTTCTTAGCAATTTTATCGATTTCATCAATATAAATGATACCTTTTTGAGCTTTTTCTACATTAAACTCTGCTGCTTGCAATAGGCGTAATAAAATATTTTCAACATCTTCACCAACATAACCAGCTTCTGTCAAAGTTGTTGCATCAGCCATAGTAAACGGCACATCAAGTACTTTTGCAAGCGTTTGAGCTAGTAGAGTTTTTCCTGATCCAGTAGAACCTATCAACATGATATTAGATTTTGCTAATTCCACATCACCTTCTTTGGAAGAAGCCAAATCTTCCAGGCGCTTATAATGATTATAAACCGCTACCGACAAGACTTTTTTGGCTTTGCTTTGACCAATTACATGATCATCTAGACTCTTGCAAATCTCTTTAGGAGTAGGAATTGAAGAAACTATAACTTCCGCTTTTTCATTGGTTTCCTCTTTAATAATATCAAGACAAATCTCTGTACATTCGTCGCAAATAAATACTGCTGGACCAGCAATTAGTTTCTTTACTTCAAATTGATTTTTTCCACAAAAAGAGCAGTGTAATGGCTTTTTGCCCGAATCTTCTATCATTAATTTACCTAACTTTATTGTCTACTTTATTGTCTATATTGTACTTTGTATCAGCTATTTTATAAAAAGTAAAACTCTACTTTTTTACTAACATTAAGTCTCTATTTTGAATAATTTTATCTACTAAGCCAAAATCTTTTGCTTCCTCTGGTGACATAAAATTATCACGTTCCATGCTTTTGGCTACTTCTTTAACTGTTTTACCACTGTGCTTTGCATATATTTCTTGTAACAATGTCTTGACCTTCATAGTTTCTTTTGCATGAATTTCAATATCCGTTGCTTGTCCTCTAAAACCACCAAGTGGCTGATGAATCATTACCCTACTATTTGGCAATGCATATCTCATTCCTTTTTCTCCTGCTAGCAGAATAGTTGCTCCCATTGAACAAGCTTGCCCTATACATAATGTAGCAACTTTTGGCTTAATATATTGCATAGTATCATAAATAGCTAAACCCGAACTGACCACACCACCAGGGGAGTTAACATACATATATATGTCTTTTTCTGGATTGTCTGCTTCTAAGAAAAGCAATTGAGCGATAATCACATTTGCCATATGATCTTCGAATTCACCACATACAAACACAATTCTTTCTTTTAATAGCCTTGAATATATATCATAAGACCTTTCTCCTTTTGATGTTTGTTCTACAACAATTGGTACGTACGCCATAATTTTCTCTTTTTAATTTTATAATTACTTTAATTTAAAGCTTTCCTTGGTCACCTAGATTAGCCAGATCTTGATATCCACCAATAAATTCATCATTTACAAACACATAAGGAACAGTGTTTTGTTTGGTTTGATTATATAGCTTCATTGCTAAATCCTTATTACCTGATAATTTCACAACTTCATAAGGAATATTTTTACTTTTAAGCAGACTTTCAGCGCGTATACAGTATATGCAGCTATCTATAGAGTAAAGCACAACTTTTATATCAGATCTTACAGGAGGTCTTACCTCAGCATTATTTTGAAAATAATATTGGTAAGATTTGATTGCAACTAATATTACCAATAATAAAGATATAGCTACAAATATTTTTTTATAATTCTTATGCATTTTTATACCACCTAAGTCTAATTTTTTAAAAACTTAAGCAACAGTATAATATGAACTTATGCAACAAATCTACATAAAATAAAACTAAATATGCTTATAATCTAAAACTAATAATTTATTTCTGATACACTTATAAAAAATCTAAGGAGTTAGAAAATGCTTTCAGATAATCTAGAATACACGCTCAGAAAAGCTCTATTAATTGCCACTAAGAATAAGCATGAATACGCAACATACGAGCACTTGTTACTAGCACTGATTGAGGATGACGATGCAAGCAAAGCACTGATTGATAATGGAGTGGCCATCGAGCTGCTCACTATTAGATTGCAACAATATTTAAATAAAGACCTAGCCGATCTAGTTAACAAAGAAATAAAAGCAGCGAAACCAACAGCCGGATTTCAGCGAGTAATTCAAAGAACCACTCTGCATAATCAAGGCAATATAGATAGCGTAATTACAGGAGCACATGTATTAGCTGAATTCTTTTTCGAGAATGATTCCTATGCCCTTTTATGTTTAAAAGAATCAAACATTAATAGATCAGATTTGCTGAACTATATTAAAAAACTTGATAAAAATCACGAAGGTCTCAACAATAGCGCCCTACCCTCTACTACTTTACTAGAAGATCCCTCAAACGAATCTTCTTCGCTTCCTAAGCTAGAACAGAACATAGAAGATTCAGAAAAAAGCGAATTAGAAAAATATTGCATCAACCTTAATGAAAGAGCTGACATAGGAGCTATTGATTGCTTAATTGGTAGACAAAATGAAATACAGCGTACTATTGAAATTCTATGCCGAAGAAAAAAGAATAATGCTATTTTGATAGGAGAGCCAGGAGTAGGAAAAACTGCTATTGCAGAGGGTATGGCCACTAGAATAGTAAAAAAAGATGTGCCCGAGCATTTAAAAGACGCTGTTATTTACTCACTAGATATAGGTGCTTTAGTTGCCGGAACAAAATTTCGTGGAGATTTTGAGGAAAGAATTAAAAAATTACTAAAAGAATTGCAAGAAAATAAAAACGCCATTCTTTTTATTGATGAAATTCATACCATAATAGGAGCTGGATCAACCACAACAGGGGCTCTGGATGCTAGCAACCTGCTTAAACCAGCTTTAGCAAAAGGTGAGCTACATTGCATTGGTTCTACTACTTTCAAGGAATATACCAATCACTTTGAAAAAGACGCGGCATTAGTGCGCCGATTCCAAAAAATAGTAGTATCTGAACCTGACGTAGAATCGTCAATTCAAATACTTCAAGGGCTGAAGGAGTATTATGAAGATCATCATAATGTGAAATATACAGACTCTGCTATAAGAGCTGCTGTGACTCTATCTGAGCGCTACATTCATGACCGACATTTGCCAGACAAGGCAATAGACCTAATAGACGAAGCTGGCTCTGTAAGCAAAATGATTGCGGATTCCAAACATGTAATAACAATTACTGAGAAAGATATAGAGCTTCTCCTATCCCGGGTGCTGAACATAACAAAAATTCGCTCTGACTCTAGTGAAATAATGCAACTTAAAACTTTAAATAGTAAATTAAAAAATTGTATTTTTGGCCAAGATGAAGCTATTGAAAAACTTTGCACAAGCATAAAGCTTTCTAGGGCAGGATTAAGACGAAGCAACAAACCTACTGGTTGCTACTTATTTGCAGGCCCGACCGGAGTTGGTAAAACAGAACTAGCCAAGCAGCTTGCTATATTTTGCAATATGAAATTGCTTAAGTTTGATATGTCTGAATTTTCCGAGAGCAGCTCAACATCTAAACTTCTGGGCAGTGCACCAGGATATGTAGGCTACGATCAAGGTGGAATGTTATCTTCTGAGGTTAGTAAATACCCATATTCTGTTGTGCTATTTGACGAAATAGAAAAGGCGCATTCTGAAATTTACAACTTATTATTGCAGATAATGGACGAAGGAACTCTGACTGACAGCAACAGTAAGCATATTAATTTCACTCATACAATAATAATAATGACAACCAATGTCTTAGCTGAAAACGAAAAGCCTAGTATAGGTTTCAATGACAATAATAATGACACAAAACCAGAAATCAATATGGATGAAATCAACGAAGTATTTAGCCCTGAATTTCGTAGTCGCCTAGATAATATTATTATATTTAATCAAATAGATGGAGTAATAGATAAAATAGTATCTAAAAATTTAAAAGAACTTGCTGCGCAACTTGCTGACAAAAAAGTGCGTCTTACAGTTGGATCACATGCAAAAAAACACTTGATAGAAAATTATTATAATAAAAATACTGGCTCAAGAGATCTGGATCGCGCAATTGATAGTATAATAAAACAGCAAATAGCCGACGAAATTTTATTTGGCAAACTGCGCAATGGAGGCTCCGTATATGTTGATTTTTCTCAGAAAACTAAAAAAATGACATTTGATTTTATGGGAATAAGTAAGGTTTTAAAAAAACAACCTGAAACTACTTGATCTTTTTGCAAAATTATCCTTGACAATATACGTAGTTAGCTGCTATTTTTACCTGCAAAATGTATAATTAATAGAAGATACTGACTGTGAAAACTTATTCCGCTAAATCATCTGAAATTGAAAAAAACTGGTTAGTTGTTGATGCCAAAGATATAGTTCTTGGGCGCTTAGCAAGCCAAGTAGCTATCCTGCTTCGTGGAAAACACAAGCCTACATTTACTCCACATATGGATTGTGGTGACCATGTAGTAGTTATCAATGCCGAACATATACACTTATCTGGGAAAAAAGCAGATAGAAAAGATGGTAAATTTTATTATCGTCACACTGGCTTTCCAGGTGGTATCAAAGAAACAACTGCTGGAAAAATTCTAGCTGGGAATTATCCAGAAAGAGTTGTCCAGATGGCCGTTAATCGTATGATTAGCAGAAATAAAATGGGCCGCAAACAGTTCAGTAACTTACATGTATATGCTGGATCAGAACACCCGCATACAGCTCAGCAACCTGCTATTTTTGATATTGCAGGCAAAAACTCTAAAAATAAGAAGTAATTGTAATGGAAATATCATCTCTTAAAGAATTAGAAATTAATAGCAAAGGCTCTACAGCTGCAACAACAGTTAGTGCACAAGCTCCACAAATCATTCAATGCAAGTCAAAAAAATCTACACCAGACGGTGGCGGTTATGGCACTGGCAGAAGAAAAAATGCTATAGCTAGAGTTTGGGTTAAACCAGGAAAAGGCAAAGTAACGATAAATAACAAAGATTTATCTCAATATTTTGCACGTGACTTATATAAAACAGCTATATTGAAACCTTTTGCAGACACAAATACTACTAATCAGTTTGATGTTGTTTGTACCACTAAAGGTGGCGGAACAACTGGTCAAGCTGGTGCTATAGTACACGGAATTGCAAGAGCTTTAGATTGTATTTCAGACGACTATCATACAATTTTACGCAAAAACAATCAATTAACAAGAGATTCAAGAGCGGTTGAGCGTAAGAAACCTGGTAGACCTAAAGCTCGTAAGCTTAGACAGTTCTCTAAACGTTAATTGTTATTACCCTGGCTATTTATGGCCAGGGTTTTTACTTGTAGTGAATATTATAGTAATTCAATTTAGCCTTAACTACATTTATCAATGACTCCGGTGAGTATAAAATCACTAAAGTGTATTGTAAAAATATCTAAATTTGAAATTACTAGAATGATTAAATTGACCTTGAGTGACAAACTGACAACATAAAATGTCTCTGTGCTTATTGGTCTGTGGTTTGAAAATAGAATTCATCAAATTCAAATCATCACTATAGTGAATTTAATTGGAGTTTGAGTAGGAATAGCGAGGAAGCTATAAATAATATGCGACCAAGAACGCGACTACCTTCAAACCTCAACTCAAAAACACTATATATTATGGCGGGGTAGCTCAGCTGGTTAGAGCAGCGGAATCATAATCCGCGTGTCGGGGGTTCAAGTCCCTCTCTCGCTACCATATTTCTAGATCCTATGTTTATTATTTTTATGCATGCAAACATAGGATCTATAACCTTTCAAAAACTTATTTCATAGCCTCGATTGCTTTTTATATTAGCAATAACTATCTGCTAAATTAGCGCTACCCTATATGAAATGCATTATTATAGTATTTTGCAATGAAGTGGCACTAAGGGCAATGACTGAGGCCTAGAAATCTAGGAGAGTCAGAAGCAACAACGCACCTACTCAAAATAAATTTACTATACAGCCAGAATTAAATTTCAAAACTTTAAATATAACTTTGATGGATTAAGACCTCGTGCTAAAATTGATTGTATAAATAAAAAAAGCACTAATGTCTACAAACAATAACCAAGGTGGCACAACAAATCTAATATTATGGCTACTAATATTTCTATCCCTAATAGTTGTGTATGCATTTAGATTTGAGCTTAGCCATCTCAAAGATCGGTTGCTAGCAGTAATAGTCCCTTCCTACGCTTGGACTAATGACAAGGGACAGCTAACTATTGCTCGTAGCGCAGATGGGCATTTTTATATCAATGCTCAGATTGGCAACAACAACAAAATAAAATTCCTAATTGATACAGGAGCTACAGATGTGGCTCTTTCAAAACAAGCGGCCATTGAACTTGGCTTTAACCCCGACAAACTCAGCTACACCAAGCACTATCATACAGCAAATGGAATAAGCGCGGCTGCACCAGTAGTCATAAAGCAATTAACTATCGGACAAAAAACGTTCTATAACATAGCCGCAAGTGTTAACCAAGGGCAACTGGATACTTCTCTACTTGGTATGAGCGTAATTGACGATTTTAAAAGTTTTCAGATATCTAATGACTTGCTCATCCTAAATTACTAGACCCTCAAATTAGCTCTATAGCTTTATTGTTCAACTTTAATGCCTTGGTCAGAAAAAGTAACTTTGAATTTGACAGATTCACTATCTTCTTGGGTTCTACTGGGTACAGATTTTTCTATAAACTTATTAAGCACTGAAGCATCTGCTGCAAAATATTTTGGAATTATTAAACTAGCAATACTAGAATATTTCTTCATAGTGACATCAAACTGGCCCTTGGGAGAAGAATTCTCCCTTAACTCTATTCCACCTTTTGCATCACAAAATGCGTCATCAATATTAATATGAAATTGTGACAACATAAATTTATGTTCAAAATCTACCTCTTCACTATTTTTCAAAGGGATATTATTACTTAACCAACTAAGATCTACAAGTAATTGCCCTTCTTTAGTTTCGAATAATTCTGAAGAATTATACTCCCCTTTTAAAACTAAATTCTTTTGCTCTATTGAATCACTTTCTACTAAGTTATAACCAACCTGTATATTAGGAATCCAAAGCACTTCTTTATTATCCATATATGCCCTACTTTCGCTTGCGCTAAAATCAGCTTTATCAATAATATTGTACCGCACGCTATCAGAATTCATTAGATAAATAGATTTTTGGAAACTAAGATTAAGGAGTATATCTTTAGTACTCAATAAATTATATTCTTCAATATGATGTTCCTTATCTTTGTTATAACTAATGGACTTACCGAAATTGACTTTCAAACCTTGCATTAAATAGTTAAAACTTACATTCAACTTCGGTGTTGAAATATCTTTGAAGGATTTTTGCTCTATAATAATGAGCTTAGGGGAGATAAAACTTACCTGCCAGTTAAACGGAAAGCCTGAAATTCTAGTATCTTCATAAGTGAATTTGATATTATCCGAGTTAATACCACTTATTACGCTAATAAGTTTATTTTTAATCACGTGAGCTCCAACAAGCCACATAATTATCAAAGTAGCACTAATTAGTAAAATAATTTTTCGAATCACCGCAAATCACTATATATTTATATTTCTTGTAGCCGATGGAAGCTTAATGCGCATACCATCTAGATCCTTTGTTAAAATTATCTGGCAACCTAGTCTAGAAGTATGAGTCAATCCAAACGCTAAATCAAGCATATCTTCTTCTGCCTCTTCTGGCTCTTCTAGTGAATTATAAACTTTTTCTTCTAGAACCACGTGGCAGGTAGCACAGGCAAGTGACCCTTCGCAGGCACCTTCCAAATCTATATCATTACTATGAGCAACTTCAAGTATAGACAGACCAACCAAAGCCTCTACTTCTGTTTCTTTGTCGCCTTCTATAAAAATTACTTTAATCTTCTCTGATGCCATGTTTTTTTACTCACTTAATATATCAATTTAACTCATCAATATGCCGACCTTCCAGGTGCAACATTGCTCCTTTATCCAAATGCTTTTGGATAAACTTCTCAGCTATTTTATTCAGTTCAGTCATTTTTAATAAAATATCATCTCGATTATCTAAATTTATAACCTTTTGTAAAGAGTTTATTGCCTTATCTAGCTTATCATAGTCGCTTCTTGATAAAATATCTGGAGTTTTTCTAACTGCATTTTCCAAACCATAGATTAAACTACCAGCGCTTTCTCTAGTTTCTGCTAGTAACCGCTCTTTGTGATCCTTCGCCGCATTGGCATAAGCATTTGTTAGGGCTTCATTGATTTCTTGCGTATTTAGCCCATAGCTTGGTTTTATTTCAATATTATGAACCATTCCTGTGTCTATCTGAGAGGCGGTTATAGCCAAAACACCGTTAGCATCCATCGCAAATTTTATTTCTACCTTTGCCCTGCCCGCTTCCATTGGAGGAATATCTGATAGTTCAAAGCGTGCTAATGAGCGACAATCTTTCACCATTTCTCTTTCTCCTTGAACAACATGGAACTGCATGCCAGTTTGATTATCCACATGAGTGGTAAATTCCTTGGTAACGGAAAATGGAATTGGTGTATTCCTCATGATTAACTTCTCAACAATTCCACCATATAGCTCAAGACCAACTGATAGAGGCACTACATCTATCAGCAAGGAATTTGATTTTGAAGTTAAATTTTCAGCTTGCATAGCAGCTCCAAGAGCCACAATTTTATCGGGATCTAAATCAGCATAAATAGGGACACCGAAAGTTTCTTGTAGCCTCCTTGTAATCAAAGGAATTCTTGTTGAACCACCTACTAAAATAATGCCATCTAGATCAATATTTTCTGCATCATAGAGCGCGTCTTTAGAAATCTTGATTGTTCTATCAATAATAGGAGATATTACTTCTTCATATTTTTCTCTGGAAATTGTCTTTCCTTCAAAATTCACTTCTTGTTTGTCTGATAATTCTTCTTTTACCTTATTAGCTTCAGATACTAAATCCTTTAAATCTAAGTCGCTAGAAAGATACTTACCAACCAACATATCAATATCATCGCCACCTAGCATAGAATCGCCGCTAGTTGACACTACCTGTAATACGCCGGCTTGCATATTTAATATTGATACATCGAAAGTTCCACCTCCCAAATCATATACTAAATACGATCCTTCTGATTTATTTTGCAAACCATATGCATATGCAGCTGCTGTTGGCTCTGCGATCAAACGCATCACTTCAATACCAGCTAATTTCGCCGACAACAAAACCTGCCCTCTTGCAGAATCATCAAAATAGGCTGGAACTGATACTACTGCTTTTTTTACCTCTCCACCCAGCGCTTGTTCTGCACTTGATTTTAAATAACGAAAAATAACTGCTGCCATTTCGGCCACATTAAAATCCTTAGTTCCAACTTGGATTTTTGGAGTTTTCTGATCAAGCTTCAACGCATCTGACAAAGATCTCAAGGTTAGATTATTTAAAATTTCTTCCGAGGATTTAGCCAATAAGCGCTTAATTGAACGTATATTTTTGCTTAAAGGATGACCACCAATTTCTGGTTGATCTCCATCAATATTTATAATAGATGGGAGCAATCCCTTTCCACTTGGCAGGTTGATTATTTCCGCTTTGCTGTTATTAGAAATAGCTATTAAAGAATTAGTAGTACCAAAATCTATACCAACTACTATTTCATTATCCGATTCAGATTCATCTAAATGACCTGGTTCTCTGATATCAATTATCTGCATGCTTTACTTTGAATTCTATATTCTTGACTAAATTAGTAAGATACTTCAAGTATATAGTAATTTCAAGCGCTTTAGTCATATTTTTTTGAACGAAGCACTCCTTCAATTCTTCGACTAAATCTGATTTTTCTTTTAATTTTAATACTTTCAAATCTTGAAGTTCGGATAACTTGTCCATAGAATCTAGCTCTTCGTGGCTCTCCATCAAAGCCTCTAGAGCTTTTCTGCTTAGCACCTCCTTGAGCTGCTGATCATCAAATTTTTGACCCGACAAACTTAGCAGATACTCTGCTCTTGCATAATCATCTTTCAAGATCTTATATGCCTCATTTAATTGCATGGAAATATCTAAATTTTTACTCTTGAGCTCATCATTATCAACCCTGTCAGGATGGTATAGAGCCTGCTTAGCTAAATACTGCTTTTGCAGCAAACGCAGATCTATGTCGTATTTTTGTTCTAAATCCAGCAGTTCGAAATGATTCATAAATTTCCCTATTTAATCAGGCTTTTTGTTTGATAGCACAGTAACAATGCCACGCAAGATTTGCAACTCCGTTTGAGACAAATGATCAATTTTTGCAAATAGGTTGCGAATTTTCAAAGCCATATGTTCGCGTTTTTCTGGAACTCTAAAAAATTTCTTTTCATCCAGTTCCTCAAATAAATGTTGATAAAAATATTCAAGATCACCTTGTGTGGCAATTTTTTGAATATTCTGTAAATCGCCTCTTTCTTGTTTTTTCTTTTGAAATAATTCATAGCAAATTACCGCCACTGAATGCGCAATGTTTAAGGAGCTGAAATTAACGTCAGTATCAATTGTAAGAATTTTGTTGGCAAAAGATATTTCCTTATTGTTCAAACCACAACTTTCTCTACCAAACATAATACCAACTGAAGCGCAACTCGGCATATCATTTGATATATCTCGGGAAAGAACATATTTCTTATTCATGTCTCGTGGTGCGGCCGTTGCTGCATACACATATTCTAAATCACTAACGGCTTCTTGAATAGTAGGATATAATTTTGCATTTTCAATTATATCAATCGCTCCAACAGACATGCTTTCTGCTTTTTCATTTGGCCACCCATCTCTTGGCGAAACAAGACGCAAATCCACAAGCCCAAAGTTCTTCATGGCCCTGGCTGTTGCGCCAATATTCTCTCCCATCTGTGGTTCTACCAGAATAATGGAAATGACCGGAGTGGGTACTAGCATGTTCATTCATCTACTTTATTAAAAATACGATCATATCCGCCTTGGATATCTAGCCTTTTCTTTTAATTTTTAATCAGCCTTTAAAGCAGAATTTGTTGCTACTTCTTCTGAAGTTTTTTCAATTGGATAATTAGTTAGAGCAACCATACCCATTACTAAATCCACTAACATTTGTTTCCTCTTGGTGACAAAATATGGGAAAATTAGAAGAAAATTTGAAAAAACCCAGGACATCACTTCTTGCCCTTTAAAAATTTCAGAACTTAAGGAATCAATAATGACGCCGATGAAAATTAAAATAATAAATCTTGTTATCGCTCGTAAGCGCGTGACTGGAAGCCCCTCTACAGTAGCAAAACGTACGCTTAAATAATCCATTCCCAGAGTTGCTTGTCGTTTAGAAGATATAAAATATGGCTCATATAAAGAACCTAGTATTATTGCGCCTGTAACAACACCCATATACAATTCACCATTCAGATAACATGCTACAAAAATAGGTGTGGCAACTATAAATCCTACTATCAAAAAATCTAGTAAATTAGCTCCAATTCTCCTAACTAATGAACTATACCTTTTTTGTTCAATTAATTTCTTATTTAAATTGATAATTTCTTCTTTAAGTTCTTCGTTCATAAAAAGCTCCGTGATATAACTTTAAAATTAAATAATAGCTATCTTATAGCACTATTTCATCTTTTCATCAATCGATATGTCACCAGCATAGAAGACACAAACTCGCCCATCCTCTAACTGCAGACACAAAGCTCCATCATCATCAATTTCCTTGAATTCTCCAGAAATACTATCTACTCCGTCGTTAATTGTGATGACTTTATTTAAATTATGTGCGTGTTGCATCCAGTTTTTTCGAGTGCTTATAAAATTATTATCTAGACACCATTTTTGATATAATTTATTAAAATTATTCATAAGAATATCTAAAAACACATCTGAATTATCTAATATTATTCCTTCATCAAACAAGCAAGTAAATTGCTGCCCAAGAGATGACGGGGCTTTAGCAACATTCACCCCGAAGCCAATAACCACATTGGTTTTATTTTGAAAGTTAATTGATTCAAGCAAAATACCAGCTACTTTCTTACCCTCAATCAATATGTCATTAGGCCATTTTAGCTCAATATTAATTGATGCTTTGTGCTCTTTTGCAAGAGCAAAAATAGAGTCATACATTGCATTAGCAATAACAAAAGAAAGTTGGGGATTATTCTTTGGAAGAGCTGGGCTTTCAAGTAAAATACTAGCGTGCAGATTTCCATTTATCGAAACCCATTCACGCCCCTTCTGCCCTCTTCCACCAGTTTGTTGTTGCGACCGTATCAAGAAGTCACCACGAACACCCGAGCTTGCTAAACGCAAGGCTTCCGAATTGGTGCTGTCCACTGTTTCAAAATCTAGTATATTATAATGAGATTTCCAATTTTGCATTTCTTATAATAGATATCCTGAAAATAGACAAAAAAATAACAAAGTAAATCCAACGCTCATTACCGTGACTAACCACAATCCCTTATGCGTTGGAATTATTGTAATAGCTTTATCTGTATCCATAAAATACATATACTTCACTACTTTTAAATAATAAAAAGCAGCTATAACACTAGTCAATACACCAAGCATAGCCAAGGCAACTTCGCCCTGCAAAACAGCTTGATAAAATACAGCATATTTACCAAAGAAACCAGCAAGTGGTGGTAAACCAATCATTGAAAACATAATTATTGCTATTGAAGCAGCTATAGTTTTTCTCTGGCTAGCAATGCCTTTTAGATCTTCAAAAATAACCACATCACTCTTTGATCCGAACAATGCTACTAAACACGCAAAAAATCCAATCACTCCGATTATGTAAATTAGCATGTACATAAGAGAAGCCTCGCTGCCAGCCTCCGAAGGTAAGCTTACTCCAATTAGCACATAACCTATATTTAGTATTGAACTATATGCCATTAAACGCTTCAAAGATTGCTGTCCAAGCGCGCCCAATGAGCCAATGATCATAGAAAATATTGCAACAATCTTGATCAGACCTTCAGAGATTTGACTATAATCTCCAATAGTTTCATTCAGGTACGTAATCAAAATTACCAAAACCCCTAATTTTTGCGCTGTTGCAAAATATGAAACTGAAGATATTGGAGCACCTTCATAAACATCTGGCGCCCAAATATGCAGAGGAGCTGCTGATAGCTTAAATAAAAGAGCAGCCAGCACAAATATAGCTCCCACGACTAAACCAATATTAAACTCACCATTTAAGGCTGCGCTTACTTCTGTGAATTTTATGCTACCACTAAATCCATATAAAAAGGAAATGCCTAAAAGCATCAAACTACTCATCAAAGCGCCTAGCACGAAATACTTCAACCCAGCCTCAGACGACTTAACATCCTTATTATTAAATGCCGCAAGAGCGTATCCAGATAGGGCTTGCAATTCCAGACCACAAAATAAAAGAATGAAATCTCTAGCCGAAATAGCAATAAAAATGCCTAGCGTAGAAAACAAAACTAGAGTTACAAACTCCATACAAAATTCTGTTTGGGAAATTTTTACAAAATCATAATATACCACAATGCTCATTAAACTTATTCCCAGAATCACAGCCTTAAACAAAGCAATCATTCCTGATGTTAAGAATGAATCAGCAAAGCCTAGGGAGTAATCTGTCATGCTGTATAATAAATAACCGCATATACCAAGGGCCAACATTATTGTGAAAATTGAAACCATGCGTGATGATTTTTTGTATATAACTCCTGCTACTTGCATTAATATAGCAAGGGTTGCTAACATTATTTCAGGTAATACTATGGAAAATTGATTTAACATATTATTTTCTATCCTTTAAAGAGCTCCATAAAGTGCAGCCAAATTTCTTGCCGGTACATTTAATGTTTCCAATATACCGCTGGGTGCTAACCCCATATATATAATTAATATTACTAGAGGCACTAACGCGGCTTTTTCGTAGAATTTTAAATCCACAAATTGTAAAACTTCTTTATTTACAGCCTCGCCAAACATAATGTTTTTATATAATTTGAGCATATATACCGCCCCTAAAATTATACCAAATGCACATAAAATTCCTACTATTGGATTTACTTCAAATACACCTAATATACTAAAGAACTCTCCAACAAAGCCACTCAAGCCAGGCAAACCGATAGAACCTAGCATCGCTATCATAAAAAATGTTGCAAGTACTGGCATACTAGCAGCAACTCCGCCATATTTAGCTATTTCTTTGGTGTGATGACGTTCATATAGCATGCCCACTATTAAGAATAAAGCAGCTGACACAACTCCGTGACTGATCATTTGAAAAACAGCTCCGCCAATTCCTATAACACTAAAGCTAAATATACCAGCTGTCACGTATCCCATATGTGCTACCGATGAATATGCTATCATTTTTTTCATATCCGTTTGCGCAAGAGCTACTAACGATGCATATATAACTGCAAAGCCACTCATATATAACACATAATTTGTAAAATATTCTGAAGCTCCAGGCAGCATCGGAAGTGATATTCTTAAAAGAGCATAGCCTCCAAGCTTAAGCAATATACCAGCCAGCATTACAGACCCTGCAGTTGGCGCTTGAACGTGAGCGTCCGGCAACCATGTATGGAACGGAACCATCGGAATTTTTACTGCAAACGAAATAAACGTAGCTAGCCATAAATATTGCTGAACTTCCAAAGAGAATACTGGCATTATCTGCGCAAGCTCTACCATATTAAATGTACCTGTCTGGCTATATATATACATTAAAGAAATTAGCAAAAACACAGACCCAAAAAAAGTATATATAAAGAATTTAACTGCGGCATATATTCTATTTGTACCGCCCCAAATTCCTATTATTAAATACATTGGAATTAAAACAACTTCAAAAAATCCATAAAATAACAATAAATTTAAGGAAGAGAAAACACCTATACAAAAGGATTCCAGCAATAAGAAGCATAATAGAAACTCCTTAATGTTTTTTTTGACTGTAAACAAGCTAGCAATAATACAAATCAACGTAAGCAAGGCGCTTAAAAATACAAAATACACAGATAGACCATCTACTCCCACATGGAATTCCAGGCCAATTGATTTAATCCAACTATAACGCTCAACAAATTGAAAATTTGCATTTTGATTATCAAAGCTAACCAATAGATATATTGTAGCTATTAGTGTAAGAGTAGCTGCCAAAATTGCGACATACATAGCGTATACTCGCTTATGCAGAGACTTGCTGTGACTAATACAAAATGTAATATATAAGGCACTAAATAATGGCAATAAAATACTGATTGATAAAATGGGTAATTCCGACATTTATATTCCTCCGGCCTTATGTATATAGCTTGCTATAAAAATTGTGACACATAGAACTAATACACCAATAATACCTAATGCATAATTAAAGATATAGCCTGTTTGCATTCGGCGAACATACTCACTGAATTTCATGGAAGCGCAACTCAGGCCACCAGGACCAAATCTATCAATAATTTTTGAATCAAATTTATTAGCTAAAACGCTCAAGCAAATTGATGATTTTATGAATATCTTATTATACAACTCATCAAAGAAGAACTTGTTCTTCAGCACGTGATAAGTACATTTCATTTTACCCGCTATGCAAACATATATTGATTTATTATAAATATACATACCAGCTATAATACCCAAAACTCCAATTATCATTGGCAGCATTTCTATTATCCATGAAATATCATGCTCATCACCGCTACCCTGTAGATTAAACATACTTCCAAAGAAAAACTTATTTGGGCTGCTCATTCCTAGTATATAATGACCAAACATACCTGAAAACAAAGCTCCAGCTACTAAAATCAGTAATGGCGCATTCATGATCATTGGAGATTCATGTGCATGATCAAATGTTTTCTTATCTAGCTTAGTTTCCCCATGGAAAGTCAGAATTATTATTTTCAAAGAATAAATAGCTGTCAAAAATGCTGCAATAATTCCAAATATAAAAGCAAAATAACCAACGCCACCAGCACTATATGCAGATTCTAAAATCAAGTCCTTAGAATAAAAACCAGCAAATGGATAAATTCCCACAATAGCTAAGGAGCCAATCCAAAAATTAGCGTAAGTAATAGGCATTTTACGTCTTAAACCACCCATTTTAAATACATCTTGTTCATGGCAAGCATGAATAACACTACCTGCTGATAAGAACAATAAAGCCTTAAAGAATCCATGAGTTATTAGATGAAATATTGCTACTTGATATGCAGATACTCCGCACGCAAAAAACATATAACCCAATTGAGAGCATGTCGAATAAGCAATTATTTTCTTTATATCTGTTTGCGCTATAGCTACAAGAGCTGCAAATAAACATGTAATAGCCCCTACTACCGTAATTATCTGCAAGACAGCAGGACTATACTCAAACATAAACGAGCATCTAGCTACCAAAAACACACCGGCAGTCACCATAGTAGCAGCATGTATTAAGGCAGAAACAGGAGTTGGGCCTTCCATTGCATCTGGAAGCCATACATGCATTCCTATCTGCGCAGATTTTCCCATACAACCTAAAAATAGCATGAAGCATACAACATCAAGTACAATAAACTCGCTACCTAAAATTGTGATGTTCATAGCCGATAAATTTTCAGAGAGAGAAAAAGCATTTTCAAAATCAATACTACCGGTATAAATGACAATCATCACAATACCAATAATAAAAGCAAAGTCCCCTACTCTATTGACAATGAAGGCTTTAATTGCTGCATTATTGGCCGATTCTTTTTTATAATAATAACCTATCAATAAATACGAACATAAGCCAACTCCTTCCCATCCAAAGAAAAGCTGCAAAAAATTATCCGCTGACACTAATGCAAGCATAAAAAAAGTAAATAACGATAGAAAGGCCAAGAATTTTGGTAGGTTTTTGTCATCGGACATATACCCCAAAGAATACACATGCACAACAGCTGAAACGCTAGTTACCAATAAAAACATAAGCGCAGTAAGCTGATCAACATAGATTGCCCACATAACATCAAGTGAGGCAAAACTAAGCCACTGCCCTATCTCTAAATATAAAGTTTCCTGATCTATACCAGCACGCTTAAATATTAACGTTGCACAGATGAATGCAATAATAATAGATATAGCTGCAACTTGACTAGCCAGCCTATTACTGATTTTTTTGCAAAATGTGCCATTAAATATGCCAGAAATTAAAGGCAAAAATACAATCAATTTGAGTGCTAATATCATCATTACCCTTTCATCTGATTAATATCTTCAATCTCAATCGAACCACGATTACGGAAGTATAGTACTAAAATAGCTAATCCTATAGACACCTCTGCAGCGATTATAGATAATATTATAATACTAAATACTTGACCAACAATATCTTGTAAATGCACAGAGAATGCAACAAAATTCAGGTTCACTGCCAATAGCATTATCTCTATCGACATTAAGATTGTTATCACATTCTTGCGGTTCATAAACAAACCAGTTACTCCAATTGAAAATAACAACGAAGACAACAGCAAGTAATGCTCTATAGTGATTTTACTAATTATCATAATTCAAATTATTTAACCCTTGTTTTCCATCTAGTTTTGCCATAGACAAACTATTTTCTTTATTTTTGCCCAGCTGCTCTGAAACATTTTGTCTCTTGACCCCTGGTCTCAAACGCAGCGTAAGAACGATACTTGCAACCATAGCTACAAACAAAATAAGGCCCGCCGTTTGGAATGGTAGTATAAAGTCAGTATATAATACAAGCCCTATTGCATAAGCGTTTCCAATTTCTGGCCGTATTGCAAACCCATAGTCACTTGTCGGCACTATTATCTTAGTTGAAAGTAAAGTAATTAGCACCAAATCCGCAAATAAAAATAACGAAATCATGAGTCCAATTTTCATATCTGAACCAATACTCGCTTTATTTTCAGATAGTTTAATATCTAGCATCATCACGACAAATAAAAATAAAACTGCAATCGCTCCAACATATATTATGATCAGCATCATTGCTAAAAATTCAGCTCCCATAAGAACCATCAAACCAGCGCCATTACAAAAAGCAAAAATCAACCACAACACAGAGTGAACTGGGTTACGATTCGTAATAACCATAATACTGCTAAATAGCATCAAGGCAGCAAAGCCATAGAAAAACAATGTCATATTTTTTACCTGTATGGATAATCGTCTTTAAGTTTCTGAGCCAATTCTTGCTCCCACATGTCACCATTTTTAAGCAATTTTTCTTTGTTATACAAAAGCTCGTTATGAGTTTCTGTTGCAAATTCAAAATTTGGCCCTTCGACAATTGCATCTACGGGGCATGCTTCTTGGCATAGTCCGCAATATATACATTTTGTCATGTCTATATCATATCTAGTAGTACGCCTACTACCGTCTGCTCTCTCTTCAGCTTCAATTATAATTGCTTGCGCTGGGCAGATTGCTTCGCATAATTTACAAGCAATACAACGTTCTTCTCCGTTTGGGTAACGACGCAAAGCATGTTCCCCTTTGAAGCGCGGACTAATTCGGCTTTTTTCGTATGGATAATTTATTGTCACTTTTCTTTTAAAGAAATATTTTAGGGTCAAGGCCATGCCCACCAATATTTCATATAACGCTAAAGTTTTTATATATTTTATCATTACTTTCCTCTTAACCTGGTAAATTATCGGTCAACATCAAAAGTGATGCAACTAAAACTACCCAAAACAGACTCAATGGCAAAAAGAATTTCCAGCCAATGCGCATTAGTTGATCATATCTATAGCGCGGAAGGGTAGCACGCAACCATAAAAATATAAATAATAAGAATGATACCTTTAAAACAAACAAAATAAATCCAGGTATTATTTCTAAAAACTCAATATTAAATGGTGGCAAATACCCACCCATGAAAAAAGTTACCGTAATTGCACTAACCAAAATCATATTGGCATATTCGCCCAAGAAGAACATTGCAAAGCTCATAGATGAATACTCAACATTATACCCCGCAACTAATTCCGCTTCCGCCTCAGGAAGGTCAAATGGTAGACGATTAGTTTCAGCTAGAACAGATATAAAAAACACCACAGCCATCGGTGCTAATAATAGCTGTATCCAAATTGGCATAGTACGTTGATGCTCTACAATTTCTGATAAATTTAATGTCCCAGTAACAAGCAAAACCGTTACGATAACTAGGCCCATAGAGACTTCATAAGAAATCATCTGAGCAGATGACCTAATCGCTCCTAAAAACGCATATTTTGAATTACTAGCCCAACCCGCCATAATAATGCCATACACACCCAGCGAAGATATTGCCAGAATATATAGAACGCCAACATTAATGTCCGCAAGAACAACCCCATAAGAAAAAGGTATCACAGCCCAACCGATTAAACTTAGGATAAATGTAACCATTGGAGCTAGCAAAAACACAGCCTTGCTCGCTTGAGTCGGTACTATTATTTCCTTAAACATCAATTTAACTGCATCTGCTATTGGTTGCAACAACCCCATTGGCCCGACAACATTAGGCCCTCGGCGCATTTGCATTAACCCAATAACTCTACGCTCTGCATAGGTCAAATAAGCCACACATAATAGTAATGGCAGAGTAATTAGCAAAATCTTTGCAAGAATCATCAGAATAGGAACTGCGTATTCAATCAATATATCCATCATGTAGAACTAGCCTCTAAATTTTGTGCTTGCATAATTTTTGCCATCGTCACCGACGCCCTGCTAATTTGATCAGTCATATAATAATTAGTAGAAGTTTTTTTGAGAGGCTTTTTTAATAACTTAATTGGAGCTTCAAAACTCACCAATTCAGATGGAATAATTTCGTCTATATGGGCAAAAATCTTGTGTTCTTTTGCCATGATAGATCTTACTTCCTCTAAGCTATTAAAACACATATCTATATTCAATGCCTTCGCTAGATTCTCAATAATATTCCAGCTTTCTTTTGCCACACCAACTGGCGACACAGCTGCTCTTGCATATTGCGGCCGCCCTTCCATATTTACAAAAATGGCATCCTGCTCAGTATAAGCAGCTTCTGGCAAAATCACATCAGCTCGTTTTACCGCTTTATCTCCATGATGCCCTTGATAAATAACAAAGCAATCTTTGCCGATTAAACTCACATCAAAATCATCAGCCCCTAGTACATAAAGCACTTTGACCTTACCCTCTCTCGACTGCTTTAAAATATCTTCAGTTCCAGCACCCTTGCTTCCATAAATAAAGCCGACATCAAGAGCACCCACCATAGAGGCATGATTATGTAAAATATTAAATCCATTCCAGTCTGGAGTTACTAGATTATATTTTTTTGCTATCGCATGTGCTAAAGCCAATATAGCATACCCATCTGACCTAGATAAAGCAGCATCACCAATAATAATCATTGGACGTTTTGCATTTTTCAATTTTTTTGCAAACTCTATTGTTCCATTGAAAATATCTTCTAGTAGCTTTGCATCACTGCCAAGCTCTTCTATATCATAAGTTTGGTTATCAACTTCCCCTACTCTAGCCATGTGCATCTGGCCAGAGCGTACTGACTGACCAATTCTTGCATTTAATACTGGAGCAGCATGACGTAAATTTGCACCCACTACCAAACAAACATCTGCCTTAGATGCATTTGCTATTCCTGTATTAAATAAATAATTACTTCTGCTAGATCCATCAATTTTATATCCAAACTGATTTGCATCAACTTTATTAGACCCCAAACTAGATAGCATCTTTTTGAGCAAAAACATAGATTCGGTATTTGTTGTGCTTCCCGCGATAGAAGCTATTTCATTGCCTTTAATACCATTGATTTTTTTTGCAACAGATTTCATTGCAGCGTCCCAACTGGTTTCTACCAATTTACCATTTATGCGAACATATGGCGCATCTAAACGTTGTCTTTTAAGGCCATCACAAGCGAATCTCGCTTTGTCCGAAATCCATTCTTCGTTTATCTCTTCATTGAGCTTAGGCAACACTCTCAGGACTTCCAGCCCCCTAGAGTCAATTCTTATGTTTGACCCTAAAGCATCCATAACATCTATGGATTCAGTTTTCTCAAGTTCCCAACTTCTCCCATGAAATGCATAAGATTTTGAAGTCAAGGCTCCTACTGGACAAAGATCAATAACGTTACCAGAGAGCTCGGAAGTTAAAGTTTTTTCTAAATAGCTAGTAATTTCCATATGCTCACCACGATTAATCGCTCCTAGCTCTGGAACTCCTGCAATCTCTGTGGAAAATCTAATACAACGTGTGCACTGAATACAACGCGTCATCTGAGTTTTAACCAAAGGCCCCATATTCTTATCTTTAACCGCCCTCTTCTCATCAGTATAGCGGCTACCAGTTTTCCCATATTTAAATGCCTGATCTTGCAGATCGCACTCGCCGGCCTGGTCACAAATAGGACAATCTAATGGGTGGTTAGCAAGCAAAAACTCCATCACCCCTTCGCGGGCCTTCTTTATCTTTGGAGAATTAGTTGTTATTACCATCCCTTCGGAAACCGTCATAGAACACGAAGCAATTGGCTTTGGAGCTCTTTCCATTTCCACAAGACACATTCTGCAATTTCCTGCTATTTTAAGCCTTTCATGAAAACAAAAATGTGGGATTTCTATTCCTGCACTTTCACAAGCTTGCATAACCGTTAAGCCTGCTTCGACCTCGATCTCTTTCTCATCAATGATTAACTTTGGCATGGTTTTAAATATAACATTTGAATTATTTCACCAATATCATAACGAAACTACTATTAAAAACCAACTTTTTTTAACAGTTTAATTGTTTTAATCGCCGCTAACCCGTTATACTTGACAAAAATAATACTTAGGTTAGCATGCTAGCAAATAATTAATATCAGTCTATATGTCGATTTCAAATTGCAAAAGAGTTTTACTTAAAGTTTCTGGCGAATCCTTAATGGGTCATAAGAAATTCGGACATGACCTGGAGACTTTACAGGGTATTGCAGAGGATATAAAAGAAGTATGTGACCTTGGCATTCAGGTCTGTGTTGTTGTTGGTGGTGGAAATATTTACCGAGGAGCAGATTCCGCTCTACTTGGAATGGATAGATCATCAGCTGACTATATGGGCATGCTTGCAACAGTTATCAACGCACTTGCGCTACAAAATACAATGGAAAAAAATGGCATCTATACTAGAGTGCAATCAGCCATTCCCATGACTAGTATTTGCGAGCCATTCATTAGGCGCCGAGCAAGAAGACATATGCAAAAAGACCGCGTTGTCATTTTTGCCGCAGGAATTGGCAGCCCCTTTTTCACAACGGATAGTGCAGCAGTACTAAGAGCCGTAGAAATGAATTGTGATTATCTATTCAAAGGGACTAATGTTGATGGCGTGTATGACACTGACCCAAAACAAAATGCGACTGCTAAAAAATATAGCGAAGTCACATATACAGAAGTATTAAAAGACAATTTAAAAGTTATGGATATGGCAGCAATAGCAGTTGCTAGAGAAAACAATTTACCCATAAAAGTTTTTTCTATAAAGCAACGCGGTAATTTTGCTAAAGTACTACAAGACCAAGGTGAGTTTACAGTTATAAGAGGAGAATAATGGACAAAGATCAAAAAAATCTACTAACAGAAAAAATGAACAAAGCTCTAGCTATGCTAGATAAAGAAATTAGTGGCCTGCGCACGGGCAGAGCTTCTGCAAATTTACTAGACCCAGTTATCATTGAAGTTTATGGCAGCAAAATGCCAATTTCACAAGCAGGAACTATCTCAACACCAGATGCAAAAACCATCACTGTGCAAGTGTGGGATAAATCAATGGTTAAAACGATTGAAAAAGCTATTGCCGATGCGAACCTTGGTCTTAACCCAAGCTCCGATGGTCAGATAATTAGAATTAATCTACCTATTCTGAGCGAAGAGCGTAGAAAAGAACTAGTAAAGCTAGCTTATAAATATGGTGAAACTACTAAGATTGCGCTACGTAATATTCGTAGAGATGGCATGGATTTTCTTAAAAAAATGGAAACAGCCAAGCAAATTTCAAAAGACGAGCATCATGAGCAATCCGATGAAATTCAGAAACTTACTGATGAATTCATCAAGAAAATAGACGCAACTCTAGTAATAAAAGAAAAAGAAATACTTAAAATCTAAAAACCAAATTTTGAATCAAATATTCTTCAATAGCACAAGCTTCCTGGCTTGTGCTATGCATTACCTTCCAACTACATCTCAAAAACACTACCAGGAGAGCTAGGAGCAATAAGCCTCTACTCAAAATAAATTTACTGTATACTAGGAGATATTCTTTTGCGCGTTTTTTATATTGCGTGCCTGAACAGCAATCCCCATAACGATTATTGCAAAACCAATAACTGCAAAAATAGAGGAGATTGGTATTATAGAAATACTAATAGTGAAAGCAGAGGCGCTATACTGCTTTACACCATCGATTATTACACCATCCCATAAACTTTCTAAAGTTCTACCAATGGAGTTATGAAAAAACCAACCAAAAATCATTATAATCATGTTGGCAACAGCTGCCGCCATACCACTACGCTCTTCCGAAACAAAGGTTGATATTTTTGCAAGCATCACTACTTGATAAGCACAAAAAATTCCTATTGTTACGCATACATAATATAAAGAATCAATTGTTGCCTTGCCACTTAGCAAATAGATAAAGCAAGCAGTTAACATCAATCCAGACAATATAGTAATCCCAAAAAACCACCCAGTCTTATCTGCAATATATGGAAGAATAATACACCCGGCACACATTCCTAGAAAAATTGAGAGAGCTATCGAATCGGCAACTACCTTATCCAGGCCATAAACACTGATTAAAAAAGCACTGCCCCAGGCATCAGCAAATCCTTCAAATGCTCCAACCATCAACCCAGCAAACAAACTTGCAAAAAGCAGTTTATAGTTAAAGATTATAGATTTAATATCTGCCCAAATATTATTATCTGATGTTTCAGATGCATCTGATGGCAATAAAAAATAAGTAGCTGCAGATAGCATCATCCCAATATAAAGCAAAGCACTCAGCGTAGAGCTAAGGCCAATAGAAATAATTACGCTAGACATAAAATTGCTCGCATAAACCGCTACAATCAAACCAATTGACACCATTGCGCCAAGCATCATTGTAAATTTTGTTGGATAGAGAATACGAAAAATCTGTAATGCACCAACGGCAGCAGCAGATGACCCCATGCCAGTCATTACCCTTCCAATAACTACGGACCACCAAGAATCAAAATAAATCATAGGGATTAAGCCTATGGAAGAGAAAGCAACACAAATAGGCAATATCTTTTTAGCTCCAAAACGCGAAAGTAAAAGCCCTACTGGAATATGCACTGCAATGTATCCTATATAATAAATTCCGGCGAATGAACCAAAATCAGATGCACCAATATTATATTTACTCAATATATCTGGCATAATAATATTCGGCAATGGTCGTAGAATAGATTGATAACAATAAAATAAAGTTATGCATGACCATATTAAAAGAGGAATAAACTTGTTTGTTTCTTCAGATTTCATTTATCAACTCACCCTTGAATAATTAGGCTCTATATAAGAAACCTGAATTATATAATTTATATTAATATATGCGCGGAGTATAATCAGTTTCTATAATTTGGTCAAGATTTATAGTTATGATTAACTCAAGTTCCGTGGCGCTAAAGCCATAACTATTGATTATTTTTCCAGTGATTTACTGCGTTTTGAACTTAACCATCAACCACAAACTCGACCTGAGTTAAAATATAAGCTATAGATAGTTTATACATGACAAAGGAATAGATATATGAAAAACGGGGAAACAGTAGAGTTTGATATAGGAGGAGTTAATTCTTATATGAAACAAGCTAGTGGACACGAACCTAATCATGACTATATTACCGATCTAAAGAATTTACAATCTCAACTACACGTCAACGGAATAAATGAATTACGCAATGCTTTATTAAATGCAGATCTTGTCACCCCAGAAGGGCTTGATGCATATAATAACAACCTACCACGACTTAAAGGAATGCTTCTTGAAGACTTACAAAATGCCATCAAGATTCCTGAGCTGATACCTAGTTTAAAGGGACTGAAAGACAAGACATCAGATCAACCCAATATTACTCCAGAAGATTTAGAGAAAATTGCTTCGTATGGAGCAAACCAAAACTTCTTAGAGTCTGTTTCTGATAAAATTTTATTAGACTTAAACAAAGACGAATTATCTCCAAAGGACATACAAACCAACTTAGATAAATACCTTTCTGACTATAAAATAGGGCAACAACAATTTACAATTAATGATAGTAATAGGTATTTAATTGCGGTCAAAGACAAAGCGGGACAAATGAAATCAATAACAATGAGTGACCTAGGAACGCTTGGCTTAACCGGAGAACAAAAAGACTCTATTTGGCTTTTGTGCCACCAAGGGAATATTTCTGGCGCCACTATTCCAATAAAAGCAGAGGAAGATATAGGCATCAAGGCTACTAGTAAAGTAGATGTTTTAATTGATATGTCCGATGACAAGGTTGTCGTAAATTCCTGTTCAGAAGGTGTATGGATAGATAATAATGACCCAGAGAGAGGATGGCAGCCTTATATAAAGGGAGCCATTAAACTTGATATCACAAAACTAAAAGGAGCAGAATTAATACCAGGATGCTCTAGCGCTGTAGATAACAAAGATATTTTAAGATTTCAATTAAAAAATGTTTATTCAGAAGGCAACTTTAGTCTTCCAAACGCCTTACAAACTTCCACTAGCCCTGGAGCCAATTGGACCGAGGAAATACAGGATGTAGCTAAAAAATCTTATCTCGCAATGATTCTAGATCCAAGCCAAGAGAATAAACCGCGAATATCTTTCACGAAAAATGAAAATGGCGATATAACAGAAGTAACGGAAGATGATTTACTAGTAGATTATGCAAAAGGCAAATTAGGAACCCTAGTCGGAGAAGAAAGCGTAGACACATATATATCTTTTGCTAAGCTTGGCAGAACAGATGAAATAATTGAACTTGGTAAAAAACAATCATTATCCAAGACCTCATCAAATCCAGAAGGTCATAAAAACATAGTTAATCTATATTGCTCTGGTGAGCAGGACTCTAGTAAACAGAAACATTTTGCTATAGAGCGTTTTCGAGGCCTGGTAAAACAAGAACTGTCATCTTCGGCATCTAGTAAGTCCGTTAGTGATAGAATTGCCGAAGCTAGCAAGTTAATTTTAGCGCCACTCTACACAAACGAAAAAGAATTAAAGGCTGATCAAAAAAACGTTGTTTTTGAAGAATTAGCAGAGCATGCTGCCCCGACTATTTCAAGCGTAGACCCTAAAGATCACCAAAAAGCTGTAAATCTTTTTTGTTTAGTGGACAATGACCCATCGTCTCAGAAACAATTTGCCCTAGAGCGTTTATCTGGTTGCTTAGAAACTCTTCTTGCGTCTGATTCCAGTAACTCGCATGATGGTAAAACTACTATTACACTAGACAACGAGACTGCTAAAAAAATGAAAGAAGCTATTATTAGTATCCTAGGGGAAGCGTGCACGGACAAAGAACGAGAGGCTTTAGAGAAAAACGCAGGAAAAATAGTTAGGGAATGCGCAGATGAAGCAAAAACTTCAATGAGCCGGGGACAAAGATTCAAAAGAATTATAGACCATGTGCAAGATTTATTTAAGAAACATACAGCCAAAGATATTATCAAAGAGCACCCAGAAATCAAAGCTACTCTTAAGAAAAACTTAAGCCAAAAAAAGAGCGATTCTAAGAGGGCGAAAAGCACAGTGAAGACCGAGGCTAGGTCGTTATAATCCATACACCTTCTCTAGATTCCGGATCAAGCCCGGAAAGACAATGTTTTGCTCTAACCACTCCGTCACCTGTAACAACCAACATTGCCCCCTCTCCTCCGTCACCCTTAATTCAATTCAGGGTTCATTACACCTTCTCTAGATTCCGGATCAAGCGGCGTTGTTGCATGGCGGTTGAAAAAGGTAGGTAGTTGCGCTATTAAAGTACGTATGAAAAAATACAGAAAAGAGCGCAACTGGTCGCAATATAACCAGAAC
>JAQXDF010000003.1 GCA_029251475.1 Rickettsiaceae bacterium | reverse complement strand
TACATCTTCTAAGCAAGGGGCAGCTGCAGAGAGTGACGATAAGGAAGAACAGATTTCGCGTAAAACTTCTCGTAGTAAAGGAAAAAATAAAAAACAAAACTCAAAGGCACAGGAAGATCTCTTCAAGTAAAGATAGAGAAGATTCAGTGAAAAAACTATTGGATGCGATACAGGAAAATAGTCCTAAAAAAGTAAATTTATTAATTGATGCTGGTGCTGATGTTAATATACATAGTGCCGGCAATGAGTATCCACTACATATGGCTATAGAGAAAGGTCATTATCAAGTAGCAGAGTTATTAATTAAAAGAGGTGCTAATGTTAATGCTGAGGGTAAGTATCATAGGACTCCGCTATTTATAGCTGCAGAAAAAGGTCATGCGATAATAGTAAAGTTATTAATTAATAACAACAATGTTGATGTTAATCTTCAGAATGGGGAGCTTTATCCCCCTCTACATATAGCGGCTAGGCGTGGTCATAAGGAAACAGTACAACTATTAATTGATGCTGGTGCTGGTGTTAATATACAGCATAATAGTGACGATTATGCCCCGTTACATCTAGCTACGCTCAAGGGGCATTATGAAGTAGCAGAGTTATTAATTAAAAGAGGTGCTTATGTTAATGCTGAGGGTGGGCATCATCGGACTCCACTACATATCGCTATGGAGAAAGGTCATGATAAACTAATGAAGTTGTTGATTAACAAAGGTGCTGAGGCGAATATAAAGACTGATAATGGTGATACCTGTTTATATATAGCTGCTAAGAATCAAAATGTGGAATTAGTAAAGTTATTAATTAACAAAGGCGCTGATGTTAACGAAAAAATTAATAATGGTATGACCCCGCTACATATGGCTGTTGTGACTGGTAATGAGAAAGTAATTCAGTTATTAACTATGGCTCATGCTAATGTTAATAGTCAAGATGTAAAGGAGCGTACCCCTCTAGATATTGCTGTACAGCTCAAGAAGAGTGCTGAAATTATAAATCTCTTAACAAAAGCCCCTGCTGACCATGTTGATGAGGAGACTTATTCAGAGTCTTCGCAAGCTTCAGTTTCTGATTTAATGGATGGTGAAGTCAACCCACAAGAAGGTTTAGATGATGTATCCGTTTCTGGGCAAGTCGCTGGAGCTGAGGACTTAGAAGCATAGATGTGAGGGGTCTTGACCAGACCTCCAAGAAGATAGTGCGCCCCTTTGAAAACCAGAGGGGTGTCTTGTCTTTAAGAGTGTCTAGCATCTTTTTTGCTAGACAAACCGAATAAACTAAGCTGCTTCCTTGGTTTTACACTTTATGCCAAGTTCATTGAATACATCAAGCAAAGCCTCGGTTAGTTTTGCTACCATTTCTTCTGTATGAGCAGGAGTTGGGGTGATACGCAGACGCTCTGTCCCTTCAGCTACAGTTGGGAAGTTGATGTGCTGAACAAAAATATTGTGCTTTTCTACTAGTAGCTGAGAGGCTTTGCGCGTCAGTTCTGGGTCTCCAATGATTATAGGAATAATATGGCTATCATTATTATAGAAATCAATGCCAGCTTGAGTAAAAGAATTTTTTACCATGCTTACAACTTTCTGGTGCTGCTGTCTTTCAACATTGGATTCTTTAAGATGACGTATGCTTGCACAGGCAGATGCCGTAATAGCCGGTGGCAATGATGTAGTGAAAATAAAACCACTTGCTGTTAATCTGATCGCATCAATAATATCTGCATCACCAGCAATATATCCGCCAATAACTCCATATGCTTTGGCCAATGTTCCTTGAATAATATCAATTTTATTTTCTAGCCCTAGCATGCTGGCTATTCCAGCACCTCTATCACCATAAAGACCTACGCTATGAACTTCGTCTATGTAGGTCATTGCATTATATTTTTTAGCTAGCTCGCAAATTTTTTCTATAGGAGAGATCAAACCATCCATCGAATAGGCTGATTCAAAGGCAATAACTTTTGGGCGATCGATATCAATTGATTTAAGAATTTCTTCAAGGTGGTCCATATCTAAGTGACGATAAATACGTTTTTTAACTTTAGAATTACGAATACCTGAAATCATTGAGGCGTGATTTAATTCATCTGAGATAAATATAAGGTCTGGCATTATCTTGGCCAGGGTAGTAAGAGTAGCGTCGTTTGAAACATATCCAGATGTGAATACTAAGGCTGAATCTTTGTTGTGTAAGTCTGCTATTTCTGCTTCCAGCTCCATGATGGCATAATTATTTCCGCCTATGTTTCTTGTGCCGCCAGAGCCAACTCCGCTTTCTTGGATTGCATCACTAGCTGCTTTTATGACTGCTGGGTGCTGACTCATACCAAGATAGTCGTTGATACACCACATGGTTATATCTTTTTTATCTTCTCCCCAATAGGCTTGCGGAAACTTTCCAGCTTGCCTTTGCAGGCCAATGAAGTTACGGTATCTTCCTTCATCTTTGATTTCTTGAATTTGGTTTGTAAATGCGGCTTTATAATCAAACATCTTCGTCCTTATTAATAATACAAAGCACTATACATCAATTAGCCTAAATTGAAAATAAATATAATTCGCAATAGAATTTTTTTATCAAATAACAATAATCTGGACTGGGTGTTTGCATTATATAGAATGGAAAAACTCGCGTGTCTCTCATTTCACAACAATATTAATAAGCTTTAATAGTCGTTGACATAACTTAGTTTTTCTTCTATGTTAGCAGTGATATTATAATATAAATAAAGATTAATATGGCACTAACATATAAGTTTATTCAAGGTTTGCAAACATTATTAACGACAGATTGGAAAGCCCCTATCTATGCAAAAATAAATGAAATTGAGACTCAGCTTGCAACATCACCAGAAGAAAGATTAGCTAGCAAGATAGAATATCAGCAAGAAATAGGTAAGCCAATACCCGAGGCGGCAAAAATTGCTCAATTAAAAAAGTTCACGAAGGATGCAGAAAAACTCAAGGCAGAAATAAAAAATTTAGAAGGGCATATTGAGCGTAATGAATTTAAAATTGGTATTGAGCCAATTGCAACTATTGTCTAATGAGCCAGTTGTGCTAGAAGATATTGTTCCAGATGAGGAGGAGCTAGATGAAGATACTCGGCAAGATGTACAGACATTAATAGATAGTTTTGCAGATGCTAATTTAGATGTACTTCAATGCGCTTCAGACAAAATGCAATTTATAGAAAAATTTTATCGTAGCAATGATAATAAGAATTTTAGCTTTATCGCAATATCATTAAGCATATTTTTGGACAATAGTGACGCAATAGATGATTTTTTATTACAACATGTGGATTTTACTAGTTTTGAATCTATAGAACATAAAGCTACTATATCTAGAAATTACAAGTCAACTGCAAATCTTAATGAAGAGACGCGTTCTCTATGGCATGCATTGAATGCTAAGCATGGATCAAAAGCTATAAAATTATTCATGTTGGCTGCGGATCTAGATGCCATTGAATGCTTTGATTTGCCCTCTATAGTCGATTCTGCTGGAGGCGTTGAAAAGAAAGAAGTTATTGATGCGATAAAAATATTTGCAAAGAAAGTATCTTATTATCAAGGAGAAGATGAAAATGCTGCTAGATTGGCTGAATTATGCGGTAAGTATAATATTCCAAAGAGAGTCTTTGAAGATGCAGCAAAGAACGTGCTACCTAAGGCAAAAACTTCGGACTTATTACCAAACATAAAATTTGATTTTCAGGCAGGTAAAAAACTATACGCATTTGAAAAATTAGTAGATGGTGATGTGACTGGGCTAGTCCTAGGAGAGGTAGTTGGTTGCTGCCAGTCTATAGGAAATATGGAGCATAATAGCGCAGTAAGCGGCTTTACTCGTAAAGATGCTGTATTTTATGTTATAAGAGACTCTAATGGTAAAATCTGCGCACAAACTTACGCGTGGATTGGCTTAGTTGATGAGAATCAAGTGATAGTTTGGGATTCCTTTGAATTTTTCCCAGGTCAGGATAAATTATTCTTAGGGGCGGCTAAAGAATTTTCCAGGATGATTAAAGCAGAGTCTGGAGGCGCAGCTAACGAAGCAAGTTTTTCTGATTTATATGTTGGATCTGGAGGCAAAACTCCAAAATTATCTATTTCACCAGTAGCTGATGTAACAAAATTAAATGAGGATTTACATAGATCAACTGATTCTACTAGTCTATATAAAATAACCCAAGAAGTTACTTTGAGCGCATCTAGTGAGAATCACTATAATTTTAATAGTTACGAGGAATATGCATTGGCCTGTCCGCATCAATCTGCACTTAAATTAATGGATTATATAAATCAACTAGATGTCGAAATAACAGATAATGCCAAGCATTATCTATTAAGGGCAGCAAATTTAAATTGGATATTAATTAGCGAGAATATTTTAACTAGCGAAAAGCTTATAGAGTATAATGAAAATGGTGTATTTTGTTATTTTAACGGATCTGATCAAGTCACTTTAGGATTAATACAAGAAACATTAGCAAAATTTGCTAATGCTCCCATTGATCAATTAAGAGAATTTATGAATAATAGTTTTTTCTTATACTCATCCTCTGGTCAATTAGGATTAAAGTTAATAAAAGTGGTGTTGCAAGAATTCGATAATAATCAAGAGTTTGACCAGGATGCTATTGATACAATGAAGCAGTTAAGTAGTATGTTTTCGGCGCTGATAAGTTCCCCCTATAAACATGAGTTAATTGATAGAATGTTTGAGCAACACCCAGACGCTGATGCGGCCATAATAAAACAATCTTTTTATAATTTACCATCGAACATGAATGGCTTGGTGTATAAATATTTTTCTTATGAAGAGGTTTGTAGCTTTTTAGAATTAATGAATGTTAAAGGTATTTTGTCCTCTCTTTTATGGCAACGCAATGAGGACGCGTTAAAATTGATAAAATCCTATATAGATAAAGCGGATAATAAGGAATTTGCTTTTAATCTGGCGCTTGAATTGCCATACAGTGAGAATGTGTATAAATATTTTTCTTATGAAGAAATATTTAGCTTGCTGGAAATATGTGATGCTAAAGGATGGAAGCATAATCTTGATTATAAAGAGGATGACGCATTAAAATTGATAAAATCTTATCTAGATCAGGCAGAAGACAAAGAAGCTGCTTTAGAGAATATAGGCAAACTTTCTCATGTGGATATTGAAAATAATGAGTTGGTTTTATATGGAGATTTCAGATTTACTCGTATTAAAGTCTCCCCAGTGGTAGAAGAGTCTGAATTATTAAACGAAGAAGCTGAGTTGTCAGATGTGTTGCAATCACCAGATAATATTTCTGATCAGGAACCAGTCTCTGCTTTAGGAGATAATGATGTAAGTGCTGCTGCAGAGGAGTAGGAAAGATAGTAGTTACCGATTCAAAGCTAGTCACTAGATACGTGAATCAAGTTCAGTATGACTAAAAGAGTCATTCCGGGCATTGACGGCGTTGTTGCATGGCGTATCCAAGAGCTGAGATTTCTTATAGCGAAATTCTAGGCAGCAATTATTAAATTCACAATTTTGCACTTAATTTTCGATTGAACAATTCGATTTTGTTCTTTTCTGTTCGTGAGATTA